>NZ_CP015196.1:1437500-1737500 GCF_001623565.1 Streptococcus marmotae
AGTTTTACTCCGAGTAGGGGAAATCCTCCAGGATAACCGAATTCCTCGAAAAAATGTAGAAACAACATACAAATGGAAGCCAAAAGACATTTTTGCACCTCGGTTACTGGCAAAAAAATCGCAAGCAGAGCCGTTAGACCAGCGAGATAGATAGAAATGTTATACCAATTATTTATCATTTTTTTCATAGAAATTACCTCTCAATTATATTATAATTAAATTATAATACGACACAGTGTAAAATAAAACAGGCAGTAGAGTGTAAAATGTCTAATTATAGGGGGCAATATGGCACGTCCAAGGAAAACAGAGTATGCTAATAGGGCTGTAGTAAAAATAGAAAATGCTTTTTGGAAACTTTTAGAGACGGAGAAATATACGGATATTACTGTTCTTAGGATTGCTCAAGATTCTGGGGTTAATCGTAATTCTTTTTATTATCATTATAAAGATATGGATGATTTGGCTTATCAAGCATTTAAGAATAATGCAAGGAACGATGCCTCGAGAATGATGATTTCGTCAATTTTAACTGTCTTAACATTGCAAGATGATGAAAAAAAATCAGATATTGATATGTCTATTTTACCAAATTCGAGACGTATCATGTTGTGTGCTAGAAGTGAGTCAACATACCTGAAACAACTGGTGAATGACTTTTTAAAGGAGATATGGTTAGATTCTTTTTCGATTGATGAAAGTCATTTGACAACAGAGGAGAAATTACAACTTGATTTTATTTTTGCAGGGATTGTAACTACTCTGGGAAGTCAAGAGGTTGAGGATGATCCGCTTTTGATGTTAAAACTTGTGTCGTCAGAAATAGGAAAATCGATGCTTTTAACGATGAAGAAAATATCAGTAGCGCAAAATAATCGTTTTCTAGAAACTAAGCAGAATTTGCAGGGATGATAAATCCCAATTTTCATAACGATAGTAAATCTTAATTTCTAGTTACAGTCTTTATTCATTTTAGTAGCTAGAAAATCTCTCCCCACACTTCCTTCATGCTAATTTGGAGGAGATTTGGTATAATAGCAGGAGAATGACGAGGTGAGAAAAGATGAAAAAAATCTTGATTGTAGATGATGAAAAGCCGATTTCAGATATTATTAAATTTAATATGATACGAGAGGGGTATGAGGTAGTGACGGCCTTTGATGGTCGAGAAGCCTTGGCCTTATTTGAAGCAGAATTTCCAGATATTGTGATTTTGGACTTGATGTTACCAGAAATTGATGGACTTGAAGTGGCACGTACGATTCGCAAGACTAGCAATGTGCCTATTTTGATGCTATCTGCTAAGGACAGCGAGTTTGACAAGGTGATTGGTCTTGAGATTGGGGCGGATGACTATGTGACCAAGCCGTTTTCAAATCGGGAATTGCAGGCACGGGTCAAAGCCTTATTGCGCCGCAGTGAATTAACTGAAACGCAGATCACATCGGAAACAGCGGGAACACCTGAGTTGGTCATTGGTGATTTGGTGATTAACCCTGATGGATTTGTGGCGAAAAAGCACGGCAAAGAGCTAGAATTGACCCACCGTGAATTTGAGCTGCTCCATCATTTGTCTAAACACTTGGGACAAGTCATGACTCGGGAGCATTTACTTGAAACCGTATGGGGCTATGATTACTTTGGTGATGTACGGACAGTCGATGTGACCGTTCGTCGCTTACGTGAGAAAATTGAAGACACACCGAGCCGTCCAGAGTACATCTTGACACGGCGTGGTGTGGGGTATTATATAAAGGGAAATGATTAATCAATTACGGTATTTAATTACCAAGCCGGAGTTTTGGTTTGTCGTCATTTTGATTGGTTTTGTCATTGCGCTCAGTATTTTGTTGATTGAAAATCATCGTGATAATCAGCAGATTAAAGAACTCAATAAAAAAGTCAAGCATTTGATTGAGTTAGACTACTCGGATATTCTTGATTTACGAGGCAGTCCTGAGATTACAGATATGGCTAATTCACTCAACGATTTGTCTGAAGTGATTCGTTTGACCCATGACCATTTGGAGCAGGAAAAGACGCGTCTCGCTTCTATTCTTGCTTATATGAGTGACGGAGTGATGGCGGCAGATCGTATGGGGCGAGTCATTATGGTCAATGAAACCGCGCAAAAGCAGTTGGGCTTGGCTTCCAAAACGACGGAACAACGGGATTTGTTGGACATTTTAGGACTTCGTGACCAGTATAGTTTTCGTGATTTGCTAGCCCAGACCCCTGAAATTGTCATCGAGCACGATAATGAAGAGGGAGAATTTCTGACCTTACGGGCCAATTTTGCAACGATTCGGAGTGAAAGTGGTTTGATTTCAGGTCTGGTCGTCGTTTTGCATGATATGACTGAGCAGGCTAAGGAAGAGCGGGAGCGACGTTTGTTTGTTTCCAATGTCAGTCATGAATTGCGGACGCCACTTACCTCGGTCAAATCCTATCTAGAGGCTCTTGATGATGGAGCCTTGACGGAATCTGTCGCACCGAGCTTTGTCAAGGTGTCACTCGATGAGACCAACCGCATGATGCGAATGATTTCAGATTTGCTCAGTCTGTCACGGATTGACAATCAAGTCAGTTTAGCAGATGTGGAACTGATTAACTTTACAGCCTTTGTCACCTTTATCTTAAACCGATTTGATCAGATGAAGAACAAGGAGACAGACAAGGAGTATACGATTATCCGTGATTATCAAATTACACCGATTTGGATTGAGATTGATACGGACAAGATGACCCAGGTCATGGATAATATTTTAAACAATGCCCTCAAATACTCACCTGATGGTGGCAAGATTACCTTTAGCATGAAGACGACAGATACCCAATTGATTGTGTCGATTTCAGACGAAGGATTAGGAATTCCCAAGGCCGATTTGCCCCGCATTTTTGACCGTTTTTATCGAGTGGATAAGGCTCGTTCAAGGGCGCAAGGTGGGACAGGACTTGGCCTTGCTATTGCCAAGGAAATTGTCAAGCAGCATAAGGGCTTTATCTGGGCTAAGAGCGAGTATGGGCATGGCTCAACCTTTACCATTGTTTTGCCGTATATCAAAGAGATTACGACGGATGATTGGGAGGATGCAGAAGAGGAAGAATAGGAGTGTATGGGAAAAACGGGATTTCGTTATAGTATTTTAGCCTCTGGTTCGAGTGGAAATTCCTTTTACTTGGAGACAGAGAAGAAAAAGATTTTAGTAGATGCAGGCTTGTCTGGTAAGAAAATTACCAGCTTGCTAGCAGAAATTAATCGTAGGCCAGAAGACTTGGATGCCATTTTGGTCACGCATGAGCATAGCGATCATATCCATGGAATTGGCGTTCTAGCCCGCAAATATGGTATGGACATTTATGCTAACGAAGCGACTTGGCAGGCTATGGAGGGAAAATTAGGTAAGATTGCCCTTGAGCAAAAGCACATTTTTGAGTTGGGTGTGACCAAAACCTTTGGGGACTTGGATATAGAGAGTTTTGGAGTCAGCCATGATGCAGCTTGTCCACAATTTTACCGCTTTATGAAGGATAACAAGAGCTTTGTGATGCTAACAGATACAGGTTATGTGAGCGATCGACTGGCAGGGATTGTGGAAAATGCAGATGGATACCTGATTGAATCCAATCATGACATTGAAATTCTACGCGCAGGTTCTTACTCATGGAATCTCAAGCAGCGGATTTTGTCAGACAAGGGACATCTTTGTAACGAAGACGGAGCAGATGCTATGATTCGTTCTCTTGGTAATCGAACCAAGAAGATTTACCTAGGTCATCTGAGCAAGGAAAACAATATCAAGGAACTGGCCCACATGACTATGGTCAATCAGCTGGCTCAAGCTGATTTGGGAGTTGGCGTTGACTTCCAAGTATATGATACATCACCAGATACCGCTACCCCCTTAACGGAGATATAGTCACATCAGAGCCATATGGATGTTTACCGTCTGTATGGTTTTTGTTTATAGGAAAAATCCCCTTGTCAGTGGCTAAAAAGTGTGGTATAGTATGGTTAATAAATGAAAAGAGGTTAGAGAAACCATGAATAACAACTAAATCTACTGTTTGTTTTACCCCTTATACTCTATAAAATCAAGATCTGACTAGGCAACGAAATCGAAGGTAGGAGGCTGAGACAAACCCAGCCCGACCCTAGAAATACAGGAGTGAGGATAATCGATTTCTTCGAAATCATGATTGAATCCCACTTTCGAAGATGAGTTAACGATGGAAGAAGCTGATTTTTGACGAGTATGATTTCTGTGCACTAAGGATAGTGCTGATACAAGGGGTAAGACTGTACTGTTGAGATTTAGAAGTTCTACTTGATGGACATGGTGAGGTGATGAATTGACCTGTCTCACTTGGATGTTCATGAGTAGTTAGTGGTTTTTCTTTGACTGTCACAGCAAAGGAAGGCTATGTTAGAGATTGCTACTTTAGCATGGCTTTTTGTGTACCCTTCTAAATCTTTTTGTAAGCATCAGAAGGAGACGAAGTATGGAAGTTATCACCTGTATCAATCTTAAAAAGGAAGTGGAAGGAAGAGAGTTAGTCACTATTCCTCATCTGAACGTTCAATCAGGACAAAGAATAGGGCTTATAGGTGAAAATGGAATAGGAAAGTCTAGTTTGTTAAACATCTTTATCGGAGCAGATGAAGAATACAGTGGACAGGTATGGATACGCTCAGATTGGGCTTATGTGCCCCAGCTGAAGGAGGCGAGTAGTTTATCGGGTGGTGAACAGACCTTGAAGGCTATCAAAAAAGCCTTGTCTCAACGGGCAGGTATCCTATTTTTGGATGAGCCGACGGCTAGTATGGATCAAGAAAATCGTCAGTGGTTGATTCATCAATTAAGACGGTATAAAGGGACAGTTATTGTCGTGAGTCATGATCGCTATTTTTTGAATCAAGTTGTTGACCATATTTGGCTATTAGCCGAACAAACAATTACATCCTATGTAGGCAACTATCAGGCATTTGAAGAAGCGAGAAAAAAGGATCGTGAACAGCAAGAACAGGCTTATCAGCACTACCAGCAGACGGTCAATCACTTGGGTGACGTTGTACAAACGCGAAAACAAAGAGCAGACAAGCTAACCAAACGCAAAAAAGGGCGATCGAGTTCGGAGTGGAAAGTCCAATCTCAAATGGGAAGCTACGACAGTCAGGCAAAAGCTATGGCCAAGGGCGCAAAAGCAATTGAGAAGCGAATAGAGCGTTTAGAAACGATTAAGCAGCCTCGCAAAGAAGCTTGGGCAAAATTGGAAATGAGAGGAGTAATCGAACAAGACATTCACACCTTATTCCGTTTAGCGGCTGGTCAGGTTAGGATAGACGGTCAGCGGTTATTTGACTATCCGTCATTTTCGATGCAAAAAGGAAATCGTCTCGCACTTACGGGGAGAAATGGCTCTGGTAAAACGACTTTTATTCGTCAGTTGATGAGAAAAGAGCTTGCAGGTTATTTTTCAGAAAAACTAGCCATAGCCTATTTTGCTCAGGATTTGCAGGATCTTGATGAAACACAATCAGCCTTTGAAAATGCCGCTAGTTGTTCAGTCCAAGATAGGGTAACGATTTTAAATCTACTGGCAATGCTCGGCATTCGCTATGAGAAAGCAAGGCAAAAGGTGGCTGTTTTATCAGGCGGTGAGCGGGTTCGTCTCTCTTTAGCAAAGACTTTGTTGAGTGACCATCATTTATTGATTTTGGATGAACCAACCAATTTTTTAGATTTGACGACCATTCTAGCTTTGGAACAATTTTTAAAAGACTATAAGGGAAGTTTGATTGTCATCTCCCATGATCCAGCATTTGTCGCTAACGTAACGAATCAGACATGGAACATTGAAAACGGTGTCTTGAAACAAGTCAGTCACGGGTATAGGCTTGATTAGAAATAGGCTGAAAAACACTTGTCCAAACAGAAAAAAATGAGTTCGATATGTTATAATAGAGGAGAATTTTCTAGAATGAGGTTTGATGAGTGACAAAAAATACCTATTCCCGTAAAGGACGTGAGGACAGTTTTATTCCTCGACGATTAGCAATTCTATTTGCGATTGTTATCGCCTTGTTTTCTATTTTGATTGCAAGGCTGGCTTATATGCAGATTATCAATAAAGATTTTTACACCGATAAATTGGCGAAAGCTAGTCAAAAAGTGATTACCAATAGCTCTGTGCGAGGTCAGATTTATGATGCTAAGGGTGTTCCCTTGGTGGAGAATCAGGTAGAGCAAGTAGCGACCTTTACACGCTCCAATAAAATGACAGCTCAGCAGATGAAAGAAGTCGCCCAAAATCTATTAAAATGGTTAACGTTGACAGATGTGACTGTCACACCCAGAGACCGAGCGGATTTTTATTTGGCAGATCCTGCTGTTTATGCTGAAGTGGTCAGACAGTTACCAAAAGAGCAGCGGATGGATACAGCAGGAAATGCCTTAGATGAATCGGTTATCTACAACAATGCTGTCGCAAGTCTGACAGAAGAACAGACGACCTATTCAGAAGAGGAATTAAAAGTTGTTGAATTATTCTCTCAAATGAATGCTGCAGCCTATTTTGAAACGGTTAATTTGGTGACCGATCCACTAACTGCTGAGCAGATTGCTATGATTGCGGCAAATGAAGCAGAATTACCGGGCATTTCTACCGCAAGCAACTGGAATCGGATTGTGACTCCCACCTCTCTAGCCTCCATCATTGGTACAGTAACGACTCAACAAGCTGGCTTACCGAAAGAAGATGCTGAGGAGTATTTGGCTAAAGGCTACTCCCTCAATGATCGTGTGGGTACTGCTTACTTAGAAAAGCAATATGAAGAAGTGTTGCAAGGTCAGCGCGAAAAGAAAGAGATAAACCTTGACCGCAATGGAAACGTAGAGAGTATTACAACGATTCAAGAAGGAGGGAAAGGCAATAATGTTAAGTTGACCATTGATTTAGCCTTCCAGGACGGAGTGAACGCTATCTTGAAGAAATATTTTGATAGCGAGTTGGCTACGGGGAGCGCACGCTATTCCGAAGGTGTGTATGCTGTTGTATTGGAACCACAGACAGGAGCAGTCCTTGCCATGGCAGGTTATAGCCATGATAAAAAGACCAATGAAGTTAAGGAAAATGCTCTAGGGACCCTTACAAATGCCTTTGTACCGGGATCTATCGTTAAGGGAGCAACCATTACATCAGGATGGGAGAACGGTGTGATTTCGGGCAATCAAGTTTTGAAAGATCAACCGATTCAATTTGCAGGTTCCGCTCCAATCAATTCTTGGTTTACAGCTTATGGTAGCCGAGATATTACCGCTGTGGAAGCCTTGCAATACTCTTCGAATACCTATATGGTGCAAATTGCACTTGATATTCTTGGACAACCCTATGTGCCTGGTATGATTCTGAATGAGACAAATCAGCTCACCCCATCTATGGAGAAAATGCGGTCAACCTTTGGGGAATATGGACTTGGTGTGGCAACGGGGATTGACCTCCCACTAGAGTCGACAGGATTTATTCCTACAGACTACACCCTTTCTAATTATCTTACAAATGCTTTTGGACAATTTGACAACTATACACCTTTACAGATGGCTCAATATGCGGCCACTGTTGCAAATGACGGGACTCGTGTGTCACCTCATCTTGTTCAAGGGATTTATGATAACGATGAAGAAGGTGGGTTGGGTAAGTTAGTGGAAGAAGTTTCTGGAAAAGAATTGAATAAGGTACAGATTTCTGATGAAGAGATGGGCATCATTCAAGAAGGATTTTATATGGTTGTAAATGGCGGCTATGGCTTTACAACTGGTTCTGAAATCAGAAATGGTGCAAGTGTCCCAATCAGTGCCAAAACAGGGACCGCCGAAACATTTGTTACAACAGAAACAGGACAAGTGCTGAGCGCTGTCAATACGAATATTGTCTCCTATGCGCCAAGTTCCCATCCAAAGATTGCTGTAGCGGTTGTCCTACCCAATCTGACGAATCTAAATTCCACTACTAGTAAGTACATTACAACGGAAATCATCAACTTGTACAATTCGCTCTATCCTATGAATCAGTAGAGGCTAGCGGAATCTTCTGGGAGATTATCCGTGAAAAAGAGACTATTCAGTCTTGAGACCGATGTCTTTTTCTTTGGGCTAGGGTATACTATAGTCAATCCTAAAATTTTTCATAATCTCCGAAAACAACCAGCCATAAGGCTGGTGTTTTTTTGCTAGATGATACTCGTCAAGAATCAAAACCTGACGTTGTTAACTTACCTTCCTTCAGCAGTCCAGCTAACCTTCGTTACCCTTGCTGTTTTTTAGGGGATAAGCTACGCTAGTTTTATCTATCACCTTCCACAATTCTCAATTGTGGCACCTAGTCAGATGTTGATTTTTATAGAGTATAAAGTGAAATTTGTGTTATAATGGGAATGTAGCCAGATGACTTTTGTGATGAAAGTCAAGGTTTTTCAAACGAAAGATTAGAAAGATAGAAAACAGAATTGTTATACCCCACACCTATTGCAAAATTGATAGAGAGTTATACGAAATTACCAGGGATTGGGATTAAGACAGCGACCCGCCTGGCCTTTTATACGATTGGTATGGAAGAAGATGTCGTGAATGAGTTTGCTAAAAATCTGCTAGCGGCTAAGCGCGACTTGTCCTATTGTCAGATTTGTGGTAATTTGGCAGAAGAAGAGACTTGTGCCATTTGCCAAGATCAGACAAGAGATCTGTCTACGATTTTAGTCGTTGAAGACAGCAGAGATGTCTCAGCCATGGAAAATATTCAAGAATATCACGGACTGTATCATGTTCTGCATGGCTTGATTTCGCCTATGAACGGTGTTGGACCAGATGATATTAACCTCAAAAGTTTGCTAACACGTTTAATGGAAAACGAGGTGACTGAAGTCATCATTGCCACCAATGCAACAGCTGATGGCGAAGCGACTTCTATGTATATCTCAAGGGTTCTAAAACCTGCCGGAATTAAAGTGACACGATTGGCAAGAGGATTAGCAGTTGGTTCAGATATTGAATATGCCGATGAAGTAACGCTCCTGAGGGCCATTGAAAATCGTACAGAGCTCTAAACTTGTCCTTTTGGGAGCTGAAATAAGATGAAAATTGTGAGAGAAAGTTAGGAAATAGCCATGTCAAAAGAAACCATTATCCTCCTTTACGGTGGTCGTTCGGCAGAACGTGAAGTGTCTGTCTTATCTGCTGAGAGCGTGATGCGTGCGGTTAACTATGAAAAATTTTTGGTTAAAACGTATTTTATTGCGCAAAATGGTGATTTTATCAAGACACAAGAATTTACTGCGACACCCTCTGCGGATGAAAAATTAATGACCAATAACACTATTATTCCAAGCCAAGTGGTTCGACCGAGTGATATTTATGAAGAAAATGCGGTTGTTTTTCCTGTGCTTCACGGTCCTATGGGCGAAGACGGATCCATTCAAGGCTTCCTAGAAGTGTTGCGCTTGCCTTATGTTGGAACCAATGTCCTCTCTTCAAGTGTAGCTATGGATAAGATTACGACCAAGCACGTTTTAGCTTCAGAAGGCATTCCACAAGTGGCTTTTGAAACGGTCATTGAAGGTGAAGATGTAGAAGCAAAGATTTGTGCAGTAGAAGCTAATCTGACTTATCCTGTCTTTGTTAAGCCAGCGAATATGGGCTCAAGTGTCGGTATTTCTAAGGCAGAAAATCAAGCTGAGTTACGAGCTGCGATTGAACTGGCTTTTCGTTATGACAGCCGTCTCTTGGTAGAGCAAGGAGTGAACGCTCGAGAAATTGAAGTTGGACTATTAGGTAATGCTGATGTTAAGACAACCCTACCAGGTGAAGTTGTCAAGGATGTTGCCTTCTATGACTATGATGCCAAATACATTGATAATAAGATTACCATGGCAATTCCAGCAGCCATTTCATCTGAGATTGCGGAGCAAATGCGGACCTATGCAGCAGCAGCTTTTCGAGCAATTGGTGGCTGTGGTCTATCTCGTTGTGATTTCTTTTTAACGGAAGAAGGCGAGATTTTTCTCAATGAGTTAAATACTATGCCAGGGTTCACTCAATGGTCTATGTACCCACTTTTATGGGATAATATGGGTCTTACCTATCCTGATTTAATCGAAACCTTAGTATCTCTAGCCAAGGAGACTTTTGTAAAACGTGAGCAACATTTAATTTAATAGTTAGAAAGCTTAACAGGAGCAATAGTGACACCTGTTAAGCTTTTTTCTTGCGGTAATGTTACTTGAGAAATAGAAATATGAAGCTAAATGATGTGTCAAAATCGGACATCTAGACAGCCAGTTTGGATACGGAACGAGCTTTTGAAGTGGTAGCGCTCCTTGTTAGAGAAAGTAAAGAACGCCATAAATCCATTATCAAGGTCACCTACGATTACCGGATGATTGAAGAATGCGATAAGGTGTATGGAATGAAAAACGGCGTTTTAACTCAGGTTCGATAAGAGCCTTTTCCGAAAATATGATATAATGAAAAGAGTGCAGGCTCTTTTTGTTTATAGTTCGACGATTTGGGAATACAGGTTCTTAAAGAACCAGACTAGACAAGAGCGTTTTTGGAGAAAAAGATGAAAGTAACAATCTATGAAGTTGCTCGTGTTGTCGGAGCAAAAAATGATGTAACGGTATATGAAGATGGCCCGCTGAATAAGGTTGAATTTGATAGCCGATTGATAGCCGAAGGGGATTTATTTGTCCCGTTAAAGGGAGCAAGAGACGGTCATGATTTTATTCCAGTAGCTGTTGAAAATGGCTGTGCTATTACCTTTTCTGAAAAAGAAGTAGCGGCTCCCCATATTTTAGTTGAAGACTGTCTGCTTGCATTTCAGGCTTTAGCGGCTTACTATCTTGAGAAAATGCAGGTCCAAGTGATAGCCGTGACAGGTTCAAATGGCAAAACGACGACGAAAGATATGATTCATGATATTCTAGCGACGACTTTTTCCACCTATAAAACCCAAGGAAATTACAATAATGAAATTGGATTGCCCTATACGGTTCTTCATATGCCGGACAATACTGAAAAACTCGTTCTTGAAATGGGACAGGATCATCTGGGAGATATTCATCTCTTGTCTGAAATTGCAAAGCCCAGTCTTGCTGTGATTACACTCTTTGGTGAAGCTCACTTGGAATTTTTTGGATCACGAGAGCAGATTGCACAAGGAAAATTACAGATTGCAGATGGAATGCCAGCTGGAGCAACCTTGTTGCTACCAAATGATTCAATTGGGGACGCCTACCTTCCTAGCAAGCAGCAGCTTGTTCGCTTTGGAGAAGGAGGAGAGATTTATCTCACCAGCTTGTCAGAAAATAAAACTAGTCTGACGTTTACAACCAACTTTATTGACGGTGCCATCACCCTCCCTGTAACAGGTAAGTATAATGCTACCAATGCTATGGTAGCAAGCTATGTGGGAAAATGTCTCGGTATTTCAGATGAAGCGATTAAAGTGGCTTTAGCCCAATTACAACTGACTCGTAACCGAACAGAATGGAAAAAAGCGGGAAATGGGGCAGATATTTTAAGCGATGTCTACAATGCCAATCCGACAGCCATGCGGTTGATTTTAGAAACCTTCTCAAGTATTCCAGCTAATGATAATGGGAAAAAAATAGCCGTTTTGGCGGATATGAAAGAATTGGGTGACCAGTCTGTTGCTCTGCACCAAAAAATGATAACCAGTCTGTCACCAGATTATCTGGATACGCTTTTCTTTTACGGACAAGATATAGAAGGCTTGGCTCAATTGGCTTCCCAGATGTTTCCAATTGGAAAAGTGTATTTCTTTAGGAAAAATGAAGCAGAAGACCAGTTTGAGGAGCTTGTTGCGCGTGTCCTCGAATGTGTTGGGGCTCAGGATCAGATTTTACTCAAAGGCAGTAATTCCATGCACCTTGATCAGCTAGTAGTAGCACTGGAGAACAGATAATCAAGTATAGAAACGATTTTATCTGTCATCAGATAAGATGAAGGCGAATGGGGAGTTTGCTCTCAGTTCGTAAAAGGAAAAGCAATATGAAAGAATTTTTTACGGATCAGCCTGGTTTTCCACCTGAAATTGGCTTTTCTGAACATTTGTATTTAGTATTAGGTCTGATTTTAGTGATATATGGTGCTATCAAGTATCATGAAAATCAGAAGTGGCAGCGAACTTTTAAGGGACTTCAAGTGCTTCAACTAGTTCTGCTCTATGGCTGGTATCTAGCGATATCAGCATCACTTTCTGGAGCGTTACCGCTCTATCATTGCCGGATGGCGATGTTTGTGCTTTTGCTCGCACGAGATGAGTCATCCTATAAGGAATATTTTTCCTTGATGGGGGTGTTTGGTTCTATTGTCGCCCTTCTCTATCCAGTCTTTGATCCCTTTCCTTGGTTTCATGTGACGATTTTTTCCTTTATTGTGGGTCATTTGGCTCTCTTGGGAAATGCCTTGAACTATCTTTTGCGCCAGTCTACCTACCAATTAACCTTAGAAAAGATTGCGATGTTGACCTTCGGTATCAATACCTTTATTCTGATAGTAGATGTGGTAACTGGTGGAGATTATGGTTTTTTACGCAAGTTACCCTTACTAGGTGATTTTGGACTTGTCAAGAATTACTTGATTGAATCTATTCTCTTCACGCTGATTTTAACTGCCTTATCTAAGTTGTTTCATGTGGTGCAGGCAGCTCATCAAGTAGAAAAACAAGATTATGAAAGAAGCTGAAAGGCTTCGCTAAATTCTCAAACTAGCTTCCATAGCCTCTTAAAGTGGCATTTAGTCTGATAAAAACGTTAAAAACCAGTGGAAATCTATGTCAGAGTAAGTTCCACTGGTTTTTATAATTGTTGATTTCATGGCTTTTTTAGGCGAATGGTAGTTGGAAAAAGAGCGCACAAAATCCCCTCATCTGAAAGCGTTTCAGATTAAGTTCCGCTATGGTGGAAGTTAGTGTGAGACGTTTGAGTGGATTTTATTCGGTTCGTTTTTAGGATTTATGTTGCAATACTTTAGGAGACTGGCAGACGTCTTCAGCGGGAATTAAGGAAATACCGAGAAGCTTAGCCAGTTCTTCGTCATAGGTAAACGTAAAAAGTTCATAAGCTGACTTTCCATTCAAAGCAGCGCGTTTCACGCTATTGACATGCGAACAGACCAGGTTGATATCGTCCTGAGTTAAGGTATCAAAGCTCGTTCCTTTAGGGAGAATATCTCGCATAAGGGTATGATTCTTCTCGATTCTTGCTTTCTGGTCAGACCGGTTAGGGTCACAGAAGAAGAGACTTACCTCTCCTCTCACGTCCATTTCAATATCATCGACTCTAGCGAACTCTCCGCCATTATCGGTAAGAATGACAGGAAAGATTTCGAAGAAATCTCTCTCAGTCTCATAAAGTGTATTCTTTATGGCATAGAGATGCTTAGCGACTTCAGCGGCAGTTTTATTGTCCAGAAGTCTAGCGAAGATAAAGTTACAGAAAGAGACATTGAAAGTGAGGAGTAGTTTCCCACCAATACGCCCCATAACCGTGTCCATTTCTAACCAAGAAGTTAGTTGGTTATGGGTCAAATACTTTTGGAAGTCCTCATAAGACCGTCCTTTTTTCGCTTCTTTAGGGATAGAAGGTAGAGTCGATTTGCGTCTTTCTTTGAATTTTACGGCCCTAGCGAGATCAATAGGAGCGATAGAAAGATATCCTTTACGGATGTGTCGATAGACGGTTGAGGAGCTGACATCAAGGTTATGAGTTTTAAGGATGTGATAGATGTGTTGTCCCTTTCTCACCCCATCTGAAATGATTTTATCCATGTCCCAGAAGGTTTGAGAATTGAGAGGTGTTCCTTCACGAGCCTCAATGAGAGTTTGTTCGTATTGTTTTTGAGCTTGTTTAGCGAAATAGAATATTTTTTTATAGCCACAATTTCGTCTTCTCTTAGGGCAAGCGTTACAGACAAAAGGAGCCTTATCAAGGAGAGGACAAGGAAGCCCATCACTAGTAGATGTTCTGATCTGTCTATTACGTTTGACTTCTTTGGAAACAGTAGTAGGATCTTTAAGGATGAATTGTGCGATGGCTTTGAAGGATTCTCCTCTTTCTAATCCTATCTGGATATCATTGCGGTCTGAGAGGGTAAGGTGTTTGTATTTTGTCATCGTAAGAGCTCATTTCTAACCCAAACGTCTCAGACTTAATTCCACCATAAAAATCCGTTTTAGACTAACTTCCGCTTCGAAAACGAAAGTGGAACTTACTTTGGGAAATTACGGCTGAAAGGCTTCTTTTTCTTTGTCTCACTCTTATTTGAAAAATCCTATTCTTTTAGTTATAATGATAAGGATATAGGAGAGTAGCTCTGCTATTTTCAAAGAGAATAAAAAACGAAAAAGGAATGAAGATGACATTACAAGATGAGATAAAAAAACGCCGTACCTTTGCCATTATTTCCCACCCGGATGCGGGGAAAACAACGATTACAGAGCAGCTGCTCTACTTCGGTGGGGAAATTCGTGAAGCTGGTACGGTTAAGGGGAAAAAGACAGGAAATTTTGCCAAGTCTGACTGGATGGATATTGAGAAACAGCGGGGAATTTCAGTGACTTCTTCTGTGATGCAGTTTGACTACGATGGCAAGCGGGTTAATATCTTAGATACCCCAGGACACGAGGACTTCTCAGAAGATACTTATCGGACGCTGATGGCAGTTGATGCGGCGGTCATGGTGATTGACTCCGCAAAGGGGATCGAGGCTCAGACGAAGAAATTATTTGAAGTCGTAAAACACCGCAATATCCCTGTTTTTACCTTTATCAATAAATTGGACCGTGACGGTCGTGAGCCACTTGATCTCTTGGAAGAATTGGAAGAAGTTCTTGGGATTGCAAGTTTTCCAATGAATTGGCCAATTGGTATGGGAAAATCGTTTGAGGGCTTGTATGACTTGCACAACAAGCGTTTAGAACTCTATCGTAGTGAGGAACGCTTTGCCAGTTTTGATGAGGGAGAAGCGCTCTTTGGAAGCAATCCTTTCTATGCTCAAGTCTTAGAGGACATTGAACTTTTGAGCGAAGCGGGAAATGAATTTTCAGAAAGTTCCATTTTAGAAGGAAAATTAACACCTGTTTTCTTTGGCTCGGCCCTAACGAATTTTGGGGTGCAAACCTTCCTTGAAACCTTCTTGCAATTCGCACCAGAACCGCATGGGCATTTGAAAACGGACGGTGAAATAGTCGAGCCCTTATCTAATGACTTCTCTGGTTTTGTTTTTAAAATCCAAGCCAACATGGATCCTCGTCATCGCGACCGCATTGCCTTTGTCCGCATTGTTTCTGGTGAATTTGAGCGTGGGATGGATGTCAATCTTACTCGCACAGGAAAGAAAGCCAAACTGTCCAATGTGACCCAGTTTATGGCAGAAGCGCGTGAAAATGTTGAAAATGCAGTAGCAGGTGATATTATTGGGGTCTACGATACAGGAACCTACCAAGTCGGTGATACGCTAACGGTTGGAAAAAACAAGTTTGAATTTGAACCCTTGCCAACCTTTACTCCTGAAATTTTCATGAAAGTTTCTGCCAAAAATGTGATGAAACAAAAATCCTTCCACAAGGGAATTGAACAGTTGGTGCAAGAAGGGGCCATTCAGCTTTACACCAATTATCAGACAGGCGAGTATATGCTGGGGGCCGTTGGTCAGCTCCAGTTTGAAGTTTTTAAACACCGCATGGAAAATGAATACAATGCAGAAGTTGTGATGACTCCAATGGGGAAAAAGACCGTGCGTTGGATTTCTGAGGAACAGTTGGATGAGCGGATGTCGTCTAGCCGTAATATTCTTGCCAAGGATCGCTTTGACCATCCTGTATTCCTCTTTGAAAATGACTTTGCCCTTCGTTGGTTTGCGGACAAGTATCCAGATGTGGTACTAGAAGAAAAGATGTAAGAAAGAAGGCTTAAAATGGGACTATTATCTGGTTTAATGGGAAATGCTGGCCAAACGGATGCAGCAAGAGTAGAAGCACAACTAGAGGTGATTTTATTGCCAAACGAGCAAGTCAATGAAGCCTTTAGTCTGATTCGTGATTTAATCGTCTTTACCGATAAGCGCTTGATTTTGGTAGATAAACAAGGAATGACCGGAAAGAAAACATCCTATAAATCTATTCCCTACCGTTCGATTTCGCGTTTTGAAGTCGAAACATCTGGGCATTTTGATTTGGATGCTGAGTTGAAAATCTGGATTTCATCTAGTATAGAACCTGCAGAAATCTTGCAATTTAAGAGTGATAAAAGCGTCATTGCCATTCAGCAGGCTCTTGCCGAAGCGGTGCTAGGTTAAGATAAGGATGATGAAAAAAGAAGAACTCAAAAATACAGCCTTAGTTATTCTTAGGTCACTGAAAAAGCCAAAGTGATAGAAAATATAACAAATAATTTAATATAAAATTTAGAATAAAAAGATAAAAACCGAATGATTGAGATTTGATTTCCTTTAAGAAAGTACCAATCATTCGATTTTTATCTTTTAATTTTTTATCAAAAAACTTTTTCGGTGGGCATGGTGGCTCAACTCTTTTTGAGAGGTTAGGGAAGTTTGTTGAAGCGATAGTCATGATTTCCAGCAAAGGAAATGGTAGAGCCAGAACGCCAGTAAGGAATGACGCTGCCCTCTTTGAGGCCAGTGGCTTCTAAGCCTGTCCAAGGAGCGGTATTGATAGTTTCAATCGTGATGATATGAAGAAGTGGATTGAGGTGCCCTTCAAAGAGTGTGGTGGAAAGGGTTCCTTTGGCGCTATCATAGTGAATTCCTTGGTTTTGCAGGGTGGTGGTCATGGCCTGCTCGAGAGTCGCAGTCAAGGTTTCTGCAAGAAAAGAATCAGCTGAAATTCCTATGCTAGCAAGGAGGGATTCCTTGTCCAAAGTAGCAGTGAGCTTGAGAGTCGCTCTATCGTCTTTGACTTCTAAGATGACTTGCTGTTGCTTTAATAGACTATTAAGGTTAAGTTCTGTTCCAAGTCCTTCCACTTGCTTGTTCAGCTCTTCTTGGATTTTCTGACGAGCGATTTGTTCTAGATTTGGGCTATGCCATTGTCCAGCGATACGACCATTTTGGTAGAGAAAAATGCTGGCCGTAAGGAGTAGGGCTGAAATGATGAGAATTGTACGAAGGAATTTTCCCTTCTTTTTTCTTGATTTTTGACGTTTCATAGACCTTCTTCTTTCTCTTTTTTTGGCATTATACTACATCCTTTTTCTTCTGTCAAAAGTTTGAAAACGAAATCTCTTTGAAATAAAAGGATAAAAAGCTATCTATTTCTGAGATTTGTGTTATACTAGAGAAGTTGCAATGCAACAAGATTGTAAATATTGGGAAAAAAGCTCCACTTCTTGCACCAGAGTGATGTCTAAAAAAACCTGTCCTACGTAGACAGTTTTCTTTTTTAGACGAGGGCTACTGTCCCATTGGTGTTTAGAGTGGAATATCTGTTTGGCCTCTTCAATTCCTTTTATAAAAAAGTATTTGAGCGCAGTAATGTCGAGTTTGTCATAGACCTTCGACAACCTTGCGGAGGCGAAACGACAAAGATAACTCCACTCTCTTAGAAAGAAGGATAAATGAAATTTAATGAATTACAGTTATCTGCTGACTTGCTAGCAGAAATTGAAACAGCAGGGTTTGTGGAAGCCAGCCCCATTCAAGAGAAGACCATTCCCCTTGCCCTTGAGGGAAGAGATGTTATCGGTCAAGCACAGACAGGAACAGGAAAAACAGCTGCCTTTGGTTTGCCAACTCTTGAAAAAATTCGCACAGATGAGCTGATTGTGCAAGCCTTAGTGATTGCACCAACGCGCGAATTAGCCGTTCAAAGTCAGGAAGAGCTCTTCCGTTTTGGACGAGGTAAGGGGGTCAAAGTACGCTCAGTCTACGGTGGTTCGAGTATTGAAAAACAAATCAAGGCACTGAAAACAGGTGCGCACATTGTCGTTGGAACGCCAGGTCGTCTTCTTGATTTGATTAAACGCAAGGCCTTGAAACTCAATCATGTGGAAACCCTTATCCTTGATGAAGCAGATGAAATGCTCAACATGGGCTTCTTGGAAGATATTGAGTCTATTATTTCTCGTGTTCCAGAAGAGCGCCAAACCCTTCTCTTTTCAGCGACTATGCCAGCTCCAATCAAGCGGATTGGCGTTCAATTTATGAAAAATCCTGAACATATTCAGATTGAAGCCAAAGAATTGACAACGGAATTAGTGGATCAATACTATGTTCGTGTCAAAGAGCAGGAAAAATTTGATACCATGACTCGTCTCATGGATGTCGATCAGCCAGAATTGTCGATTGTATTTGGTCGGACCAAGCGCCGTGTGGATGAATTGACCCGTGGATTGAAAATAAGAGGTTTTCGTGCAGAAGGGATCCACGGTGACTTGGATCAAAGCAAGCGGCTCCGTGTTCTGCGTGATTTCAAAACGGGCGGTCTTGATGTCCTTGTTGCAACGGATGTTGCAGCCCGTGGTTTAGATATTTCAGGCGTGACGCATGTCTATAACTATGATATTCCGCAGGATCCAGAAAGCTATGTTCACCGTATCGGCCGGACAGGTCGTGCAGGAAAATCTGGTCAATCCATTACCTTTGTATCGCCAAATGAAATGGGCTACCTCAAGATTATTGAAGATTTGACCAAAAAACGCATGACAGGCATGAAACCTGCGACAGCAGAAGAAGCCTTTCAGGCCAAGAAAAAAATTGCACTGAAGAAAATCGAACGTGATTTTGCCGATGAAAGTATCCGCAAAAACTTTGATAAATTTGGAAAAGATGCAATCAAATTAGCCAGCGAATTTTCACCAGAAGAATTGGCGATGTATATCTTGAGCCTAACGGTACAAGATCCTGAATCCATGCCAGAAGTAGAAATTGCGCGTGAAAAACCATTACCATTTAAGTATGTCCCAGGTGATAAGGGCGGTAGCCGTGGCAAGTCTGGTAAAGGTGGCAGATCTTCAAACAACCGCCGTGGAGATGACCGTCGTAATGGTGGCCGCAGAGATTACAAGGAAAAACGCCGTTCTAATGACCGTGACCGCTTTGGAAAAGACAATAAAAAACCACGCAAACGCATTTCTAGCGAGAAAAAGACAGGCTTCGTCATCCGCAATAAGGGAGATAAGTAAAATAATCCAGTGGATTATTTTAGCCCGAGCCTAGAAATTCGAAAGCGAGGTTCACCCGGTAGATTTCTTTAGATGTCCAGTGAACCAGTTTGTCTTAACAAATTAGTGGATTTCTTTAGCGACTGTTCTTCAGGTTCAGCCAACCTCAAGATTTAGTCAGTCTGCTATTCAAGTAACAAGTAGACCTATGAAGGAAATAATCGAACCAGTTTCAGCTGAAATAGTTGGAGCTGGTTTTCTTTTTTGAAACTATTTCGATTTTTTTAATATTCAATGAAAATCAAAGGGAACATTTGTACTACTTTCTTAGATGGTTCGGATGGAAACTAGTCTCTTTTTTATTTCTGCCCATTTCACATTTTTGAAAACTATCATAACAATTTTGACAAAAATAGTTGTCAAAACGAAAAAGATGTATTACAATAAAATCAAGTTAAGGAAGAAGATGCTATGAAACTGAAAATCATGCAGGAAGTTCTGATAAGTTTTTTATTTGGATTTTTTGGGATAGCAAGTTTCATTCTTCTTATTAAGGTGCTACATACAGGATTTGGGAGAGAAAATCGTTATTTTCCAGTGTTACTAATGAGGCTAGGAATTTGCTTTTATCAAAAAATAAAAGTGTTTTTAAAGAAAGGAGCTGACATGCATGATTCTCAAAAATAGGCTCAAGGAATTACGAGCCAGAGATGGGTTAAACCAAACAGCCCTAGCCAAGGCTGCTGAGGTGTCGAGACAGACCATTAGCCTGATTGAGCGGGGAGAATACACACCCTCGGTCATCATTGCTTTAAAAATTGCACAAATATTCGACGAACCCTTGGAGCAAGTCTTTCGCTTGGTGGAAGAAGAATAGTTCTTCCATCAAGCATGAAGTAGAGTGAGAGTAGGAGAAATAATATGAAAAAGAAACAGATTCAAGCAGGAAATGAGATATCTTTTAAAGTAGTCGCGTTGCTATTTGGACTATTTATGATGGGCTATGTAGCTGGGAAAATCTTTGCAGGAAACTATGATGTGACAAACGAATTTCTCATTATCCTACCAGCTCTGTTTTGCTTGCTGATAGAAGAAGACAGCAAAGGAGATCAAAAATGAAGAAAAATGAAATCGTTATTACAGGGAGAATGGTTCTAAGGTTCGTTTTTGCACTTGCTATCATTGTTACGATGGTAAGATTGTTGCTAAAACAAACCTTTGAGAAGGAAGATGTGATTATCATTGCACTGCTTGTATCTAGTATGAGTTTGAATTTTGCTATAGATAAAAAGTAAAAAAGATGAGATGAAAAAGGAAGAATAGGAGGACGAAAAGATGAAAAAATGGAAACGAGTAAGGTATTTTAGTACATTATTTTTGTTAGGGGCATTGTTGGGAGTTATTGGGGCTTTCTTAGCAGGATTTGTTGTTGGCTATACTGGAGACTATCTATCCTTTAAGAGTCTTCAAAGTTCCCTCGTGTGGATTGCGAGAGGAACGTTCATTGTTATAATATGTAGCAGTTTGCATTTTTTGGATTCTGCAAAGAAAGACTACAGATATTATAGTGAGAATGAACTAGAGGATGATGAGTATGATCGATTTTATCGAAAAACGTTTCGTTCTCTTGAATATGCGACTATCGGCTTCGATATTGCAGGAGCACTGACTATTTTGAGTTTGTTTCTAGGAATGAACTTGGTCGATTTAGAGGATGCTCTATCTTATCAGTTTTCCTTAGTAGATGTCTGTTTCTTAGTGAGTTTAGTTGTATTGCAGAAGAATCTATACAAGCTAACTAGTAAAATTAGAGAACATTCTATCTCATTATTTCCTACTTTACAAGAACTGAAAGACTATATCTATTCTTATGATGAGGGAGAAAGAGAGTCCATCTTTGAAAATAATTTTCTCATCGTTTTTGGATTAAATCAACGGATTCTTCCGATCATCTATGCTGTCTTATTTATAATTTCTATGGTAACTGGTGAGATACAGATTGTAGCCTACCTAGTGATTGCTTTTATTCATATCTATATCAATGTCCAACAATTTAAACGAGTACGGAATTATTTTAAATAAGGAGAAAAAGATGAAAAAAATACTTATTCGCATTGTTTTATGGTTTCTTGCCCTATATGCCTATTTAAATGGAGCCGGTTTATTAACGTTTGATATGGTAGCACATCAGAGACCTGATATACCTGCTGAATGGGTAGAGCGTATGGTGCCGATTTTTGGAGTGATTGGTCTCGTTTTTCTGACAGCAATGTCCTATCTCTACTGGAAGTATGTCTATAGCAAAAAAGACATTACAATTGAACTGCCAAAACCGTGGATGTCTAACATCCTCTATCCAATCGGTTTATTTCTCCTAGTCCTTGTTGGGCAACAGGTTCTGCCAGTTCCTCCTAGTAATAACCAACAGCTTGTAGAACAAAGTGTCTTATCACAGCCTCTCTTTTCTTTCTTTGCAGTTGTCGTGTTTGCACCTATTATGGAAGAATTGCTCTTTAGAGGGGTGTTTGCGGGTTACTTCTTCCCAACTTTAACAAAAAAGATTAGTATCATTTTCTATTTGTTCTTGAGCAGTGGTCTGTTCTGCTTGGCACATGGGCCACGTACGTTATCAGACTTTTTGATTTATTTTACCATGGGAGTGAGTCTAGGATGGCTGTACTTGGCAAAACGAGATTTGCGCTACTCTGTCGGACTGCATTTCGCCAACAATCTCTTATCCTTTGTGACGATTTTGTTATAAAGTCATAACCACCCGTGAAAACGGGTGGCTTGTACACCGGCTATAAGCCGTTTCCCTCCAGCGGGCGTCTAAAGACGCTCGCTGAACTTCGTTCAGGTTAGCTTCTATTACTTGACTAATGCTAGTCACAACGGGCTTTTATCTTGTTCTAAAACCTCCATCTGAAAATGGATCTTCATACTCTTTAACACTCAAGAATCAAGAGCGATGTCAGTCTTTTCCTGCTCACGGATATACTTCGCAACAGTTTTCTCGTTTAATCCTACCGTACTGACGTAATAGCCTCTTGCCCAAAACTTGCGATTTCCATACTTATATTTTTAATTCGCATGTTTATCAAATATCATTAAGGCACTTTTACTTTTCAGATAGCCCATAAAATCAGAAATCGCAAGTTTTGGAGGAATGAGAACTAACATGTGAACATGATCTGACATCATGTGACCTTCAATAATTTCAACTCCTTTATATTGGCATAGATGACGGAAAATATCGATTAAATCCTGCCTAATTTTGTAGTATATGGCTTTTCTTCGGTACTTCGGTGTGAAGACAATATGATATTTGCACATCCATTTGGTGTGTGATAAACTATAACTGCTTTTACTCCCCCTTTATCTAACCTGAGCAATTAGATTATACTAGGAAAAATAAATGAAAGCTAGAAGCCTTGTTAGCCACCAGCTTAGCTGGTGGTTTTCTTGTTCTTCTCTGCGAGAAGAACTGGCTTGAAGCCATAATAAAAGCAATTAAGGCCAACTTAATTGCTTTTTAGATATTATAAACCGTAGAGATAGTCATTGTCTTGCATGGCTTCAACACTACCGAGGAGGTAGCCATTTCCGACTTGCGAGAAGAAATCGTGGTTAGATGTTCCTGTTGAGATACCGTTCATGACAATTGGATTGACATCATCGGCTGAATCAGGAAAGAGTGGATCTTGCCCTAGGTTCATGAGGGCCTTATTAGCATTGTAGCGAAGGAAGGTCTTGACTTCCTCGGTCCAGCCCACACCATCATAGAGGCTCTCTGTATAGCCTTCTTCATTTTCATAAAGTTGATAGAGGAGGTCATACATCCAGTCTCGGAGCTTTTCTTGCTCATCTTCAGATAATTCGTTAAATCCAAGCTGGAATTTGTAGCCGATATAAGTACCGTGCACAGATTCGTCACGAATGATCAGTTTGATGATTTCTGCTACGTTGGCTAGTTTATTATTTCCAAGATAGTAGAGTGGTGTAAAGAAACCAGAGTAGAAAAGGAAGGTTTCCAAGAATACACTCGCTACTTTCTTTTCAAGTGGAGAGCCTGTTTCATAAATCTCATTGATGATTTTAGCCTTGCGTTGGAGGTATTCGTTGCTATTGGTCCAGTCAAAAATCTCATCAATTTCAGATTTAGTATTGAGGGTTGAAAAGATGGATGAATAGGATTTGGCATGGACCGACTCCATAAATTGGATATTGTTAAAGACGGCTTCTTCATGTGGTGTACGAATATCGTTACGAAGTGCCTGAACACCTGTTTCAGACTGAAGGGTATCAAGTAAGGTCAAGCCGCCGAAAACTTTTCCAACCAGGTCTTTTTCTTCTGCACTTAATTTCCGCCAGTCATCTAAGTCATTCGAAAGTGGGATACGGGTATCGAGCCAGAATTGCTCGGTTAATTTTTCCCAAGTGGACTTGTCGATGACATCTTCAATTGCGTTCCAGTTTATGGCTTTGTAGTAAGTTTCCATAAGTATCACTTTCTATTACAGTATTCAGACCATTATACCATATTTTTAGCGAGTGGTCTAAAGGATAGCGATTTATGCAAAAAGAGAGGGAGTGGGCTTCATCGTGATTTCCATGAAATCCTATCCACACTCCGTTCTATTTATCTTAGAACCTGTATTCTCAACTCAGCAACTCTATTCAGGACTTATTTTCCGCTACATATCGTTGCTTTTTTTCGAAATACAGCCCGTTTTCCTTCAAAAAAGCGCCTTGATTATCGTAAAATAAGCTCCTAATTAGAATAACTTCGCTTATAAATACAGCTTCTTAAATCACACAGCTTTCACATTGGTTTGCGCCAACTTCTTCACCGTCATCTGTAAAGGTTCGGACGTAATAGATGGATTTCACACCCTTGTTAAAGGCATAGTTGCGCAAGATTGAAAGGTCACGTGTGGTTTGTTTGTTTTCTGTCTTCCACTCGTAGATACCTTGTGGAATGTCACTGCGCATAAAGAGGGTTAGTGATAGTCCTTGATCGACATGCTCGGTAGCAGCAGCATAGACATCGATAACTTTTCTCATATCCATATCATAGGCTGACTTGTAGAATGGAATGGTTTCTGTTGCAAGACCTGCTGCTGGATAGTAGATTTTACCGATTTTCTTTTCTTGGCGCTCTTCAATTCGCTGGGTAATTGGGTGAATCGAAGCAGAAACATCATTGATATAGCTGATTGATCCGTTTGGAGCAACTGCTAGGCGGTTTTGATGGTAGAGGCCGTCTGCTTGTACCTTGTCACGAAGCGCTGCCCAATCATCTCCACTTGGGATAAAGATGCCTTCAAAGAGTTCTTTGACACGAGAAGAATGGGGTTGGTAGTCACCAGTGATGTATTTATCGAAGTAAGATCCATTTGCGTATTTTGATTTGTCAAAGTTGTGGAAGGTGGTCTTGCGTTCACGGGCAATGTTGTTTGACTCGACCAATGTCCAGTAGTTGAGGAGCATGAAGTAGATATTGGTAAATTCAACCGCTTCAGCTGATCCATAATCAATCAAGTTTTGGGCCAGGAAACTATGTAGTCCCATTGCACCCAGTCCGATTGAGTGGGCTTGGCTATTTCCATGTTCGATAGACGGTACAGCTGAGATATGAGAATGGTCTGTTACATAGGTCAAAGCGCGTGTCATCGTACGGACAGAGCGACCAAAGTCAGGTGATTTCATGAGGTTGACAATGTTGGTTGATCCCAGATTACATGAAACATCTGTCCCCATTTTGAGGTACTCTTGTGCATCGTTCAATTCGCTTGGAGTCTGAACTTGGAGAATCTCTGAGCAAAGGTTGGACATGATGATTTTGCCGTCAACAGGATTGCTGCGGTTAGCCGTATCAATGTTAATGACATAAGGATAGCCAGATTCTTGCTGGAGTTTTGAAATTTCTGTTTCCAAGTCACGAGCCTTAATCTTAGTTTTGCGAATCTTTGGATTGGCAACTAATTCATCATATTTTTCAGTAATATCAATGTAGCTGTATGGAATACCATATTCACGCTCGATAGAGTAGGGACTAAAGAGGTACATATCCTCGTTCTTACGTGCCAATTCGTAGAATTTATCTGGAATGGTAATTCCAAGAGATAGGGTTTTAACGCGAACTTTTTCATCCGCATTTTCTTTCTTAGTAGAAAGAAAGGCAATAATATCTGGGTGGAAGACATCGAGATAGACGACTCCAGCTCCCTGACGTTGTCCTAATTGATTAGAGTAAGAAAAGCTGTCTTCAAAGAGCTTCATGACAGGTACAACCCCTGAAGCAGCTCCTTCGTAGCCTTTGATAGGAGCACCTGCTTCACGCAGATTGCTGAGGGAAATCCCAACGCCACCACCGATACGAGAGAGTTGGAGGGCTGAGTTAATGGAGCGACCAATCGCATTCATGTCATCTGTCACTTGGATCAAGAAACAAGATACCAGCTCTCCACGGCGAGCACGACCAGCGTTCAAAAAACTTGGGGTTGCAGGCTGATAGCGGAGGTGGATCATTTCATTTGCCAAGTCCATAGCTAATTCTTCGTTGCCTTCTGCAAAGTATAGAGCGTTGAAGAGAACGCGGTCTTCCATACTTTCCAAATAATAGGCACCGTCATTGGTTTTGAGAGCATATTGATTATAGAATTTATAGGCTGCCATGAACGATTTGAAGCGGAAGTTCTGCTTTTGCAAGAACTGAGCTAATTTCTCAATAAAAGCAGGACTATACTGCTCTAAAAAGGCTTGCTCCAAGTAGTTTTCGTCTAATAGGTACTGAATTTTTTCTGTAATGCTCACAAATGATTTGGTATTTGGGAGTACATTTTCCTTAAAAAAGGCCTTGAGAGCTTCTTGGTCTTTGTGAAGTGGGATTTGTCCATTGACTGGACGGTTGATTTCATTATTTAGACGGAAGTAGGAAACATCTCCTAAGTCTTTCAAACTCATATTGTAACTCTTTCTATCTATTTATAGTGGGTGTTAAGCTGAAACAAGATTTTTTAATTTTCCGGGTTGGAAACCAGAAAAACTTTCCGTTTCAGTCTCGATGACAGGGGCAGCAGAAAAGCCGAGACTTTTGACATGCTCGATAAACTCAGGTTGCTCATCAAGGTTGATTTCCTTAAATGGAACCTGGTGTTGGTCCAAGAAACGCTTGGTCATTTTGCATTGCACGCAATCATTTTTTGAATAAACAGTAATCATATCGTTCTCCTTTTTTTAATCACCCATATAGGATACAATGAAAAAGCAAGATTGTCAACCGAAAAAACTAAATATAGTGTTTTAGCAAATCAGAAAACACTATATATAGTATAAAAAGCTATAGCTAGGCTAGTCTTGGTATTTTTTGTTTTCTTACAATAAGTTTTCACCTCTTTTAAGTGAAAATACGACGGAAGAGAGGTTTACAGCTCTTACTATTTTTGAAAGAAAGATAAAAAATTCTTGAAAATGATTTCAAAAAATGGTATAATGTCGATTGTAAGGGTTATCACAAATAACCTTCAATATTGAAAAAAATAAAGGAGAATCCAATTATGGCTTCAAAAGATTTCCACATTGTGGCAGAAACAGGTATCCACGCACGTCCAGCAACCTTGCTTGTGCAAACAGCTAGCAAATTTGCTTCAGATATCACTTTGAACTACAAAGACAAATCAGTAAACCTTAAGTCTATCATGGGTGTGATGAGTCTTGGTGTTGGTCAAGGTGCTGATGTAACAATCTCTGCTGAAGGTGCTGATGCTGATGATGCAATCGCAGCAATTACTGAAACAATGAACAAGGAAGGTTTGGCATAAAGAGTATGACAGAAATGCTTAAAGGAATTGCAGCATCTGATGGTGTTGCGGTTGCGAAGGCATATCTACTCGTTCAACCAGATTTGTCATTTGAAACTGTTGCAGTTACAGATACAGATGCAGAAGAAGCTCGTTTGGATGCTGCTTTAGAAGCGTCACAAAACGAGCTTTCTGTTATTAGAGAGAACGCAGTAGCAAGCCTTGGTGAAGAAGCGGCAGCTGTTTTTGATGCCCATTTGATGGTTCTTGGTGACCCAGAGATGGTTGGTCAAATCAAAGAAACGATTCGTGCAAAAAAAGTCAATGCTGAAGCTGGTTTGACAGAAGTCACAGATATGTTCATTGCTATTTTTGAAGGCATGGAAGACAACCCATACATGCAGGAGCGAGCAGCGGATATTCGCGATGTCACAAAACGTGTCTTGGCTCATTTGTTGGGTGTTCGCTTGCCGAATCCTGCAGCCATTTCAGAAGAATCAATCGTCATTGCACATGACTTGACACCTTCTGATACAGCACAATTAGATAAGAACTTTGTAAAAGCCTTTGTTACCAATATCGGTGGCCGTACAAGTCACTCAGCAATTATGGCGCGTACACTTGAAATTGCGGCTGTTCTTGGTACAAATAACATCACTGAAATGGTGAAAGATGGCGATGTTCTTGCGGTAAATGGTATTACTGGTGAAGTGATTATCAACCCGTCAGAAGAACAAATCGCTACTTTCAAAGAAGCTGGTGAAGCCTATGCGAAGCAAAAGGCAGAATGGGCCTTGTTGAAAGACGCTCAAACAGTCACAGCTGACGGCAAGCATTTTGAATTGGCTGCCAACATCGGTACACCAAAAGACGTTGAAGGTGTGAATGACAATGGTGCAGAAGCAGTCGGTCTTTACCGTACAGAGTTCCTTTACATGGATTCACAAGACTTCCCAACAGAAGATGAGCAGTATGAAGCATATAAAGCTGTCCTTGAAGGAATGAATGGCAAACCGGTTGTCGTTCGTACAATGGATATTGGTGGAGATAAGGAGCTTCCTTATTTCGATCTTCCACATGAAATGAACCCATTCCTTGGTTTCCGTGCCCTTCGTATTTCGATTTCTGAAACTGGAAATCAAATGTTCCGTACGCAGTTGCGTGCTCTTCTTCGTGCATCTGTTCATGGTCAATTGCGGATTATGTTCCCAATGGTAGCCCTGATTACAGAATTCCGTGCAGCCAAAGCAATCTATGAAGAAGAAAAAGCAAAATTGCTTGCAGAAGGTATTCCAGTTGCGGATAACATCCAAGTCGGAATCATGATTGAGATTCCAGCGGCAGCAATGCTTGCGGATCAATTTGCAAAAGAAGTTGATTTCTTCTCAATCGGTACAAACGACTTGATCCAATACACAATGGCTGCTGACCGGATGAATGAGCAAGTTTCATACCTTTACCAACCATATAATCCATCTATCCTTCGCTTGATTAACAATGTAATCAAAGCAGCACATGCAGAAGGCAAATGGGCTGGTATGTGTGGAGAAATGGCAGGTGACCAAAAAGCGGTACCGCTTCTCGTAGGTATGGGCTTGGATGAGTTCTCAATGAGTGCAACTTCCGTCCTTCGTACACGTAGCTTGATGAAACAATTGGATACTGTGAAAATGCAAGAATATGCAAACCGTGCATTGACAGAATGCGCAACGGCAGAAGAAGTCCTAGCTTTGCAAAAAGAATACGTAAATTTTGATTAAAAAAACAGCCCAGTGGGCTGTTTTTTCACGAGCCAGGAAATATGCGAGCGAGTCAGGCCCAGTGGGCTGTTTTTTACGCATTAAGAGATGCAAAAGGTAGCTGGATAGTATAGGACAAGATTAGCGTCTCGTAATATTTGGGACAATCTCCCCGATGTTATAATTCATGCAACCAAGCTTCATGATACAATAAGGGATCTTAGTAGCACGTAAAGTGATGGATCAGTGTTCAATAGATATTTTTGAAACAATCAGAGGAAGTTGGTAAATGCTCATGCTAAAAAATTCAGGTGACAAAAAGAATCTTCTTTTGATTGAACTACTGTAGAAGATTATCCAAATGACAGGGAGCAGTTTATACTAGGAGCGAGTCTTTTTGCCGTGTTTTGGTTTTTAAGAGGCTTTTTTGGCTGACAGGCTGCTTGATTTATCGGAAAATGGTCTAGTATTTGTGGAATTTGCAATCCTTAGGCTATCCTACTTTCAGCCTCAATCGCAGTTTCGCCGATTGGAAGTGGGGCAAACGTGAAGAATGTTAAAACAGTACATGGTCAGTTTGATGGATTTTTCAAACTGATTTTTTGTCTATTCATGTTTTGAGCAAAATACTTGATTTCTATTTTTCATCTGTTAAAATATAACTATTCAACAAAATGATTGAATTGATAACAATTCGGTCATCTATTATTTTGAAAGGATTATTCAACAAAAATGTTGAATAGGGTTTAAGAAATGAACAAACGATGTTGATGGATATGAACGAGAAGAACAGTCACTAAATAAAAAGAATGGAGAAAAGACGATGACAAAACAATTAACAACCGAAACCTTTGCAAAAGAAATTGAATCAGGTGTTACCTTGGTAGATTTTGGTGCGACCTGGTGCCCTCCTTGCCAAATGATGGAGCCTATCGTTGAAGAGTTGGCTCAGGAATTTGAAGGAAGAGCGAGTGTGACCAAGGTGGATGTGGATCAATCCCCAGAATTAGCCCAACTCTTCAATGTGCGTTCTATTCCCACCCTTGTGCTTTTCAAAGATGGGAAGCCGGTTGATGCCACGCTTGGTGTCCAACCAAAGAAGGTATTGGCAGAGAAGATTTCAAGTCAATTATAGGAGAAACAAATGTACGATGCAATTATTATTGGTTCAGGCCCTGCGGGCTATACGGCGGGGATCTATCTTAGTCGAGCAGGTCTTAAAAATCGATTGATTACGGGCTATTCAGAAGGTGGTCAGCTTACAACGACTACGCTGGTTGAGAATTATCCAGGATTTGAAAAGGGAATTGACGGGAATGAACTGGTCAAAAATATGCGTCAGCAAGCAGCCTCTTTTGGAACAGAGATGACCTTTGGTTTCGTTGAAAAAATCGAAGGAGAAAGCTCTCCTTTTACAGTGCACCTTGATTCTGGCGAAATGCTGGAAACCAAGGCTGTTATTATTGCGACTGGCTCAAGTGCGAATTACCTAGGAATTGAAGGGGAAGTAGAAGCAATCGGTAAAGGTGTTAGTGCCTGTGCAACGTGTGATGCCTTCTTTTACAAGGATCGTGAAATTATTGTCGTTGGTGGTGGAGACGTTGCCATGGAAGAAGCTATCTATTTGACTCGCTTTGCTTCTAAAGTTACAGTTGTCCACCGTAGAGATGAGTTACGTGCGTCTGATATCATGGTACAGCGAGCTAAAAGTCATAAGGAGATTAACTGGGTCTTGAATGCAACTCCAGTTAAGGTTCATTCAGACATGATGGGAATGACGGGGCTGGATATTCGGGATAATGCGACTGGTGAGGTTAGACACCTCAAGGCAGATGGGCTTTTTGTAGCAATTGGTCATCATCCAAATACGGAATTTCTGGGAGGAAAACTAGAATTGGATGCCAAAGGCTATATTCAGACGCAGCCAGGGACTTCTAAGACTTCTGTGCCAGGGATTTTTGCTGCTGGTGATGTTCAAGATTCTAAGTACCAGCAAGCCGTTACTGCAGCAGCCAGTGGTGCAGTCGCAGCCTTGGATACCTTAGAATTTATTGAAAATAAATGATAAAGACAATCACGTCTAGCCTAGAACTGGACGAACTCTTACAGGAAATGGGGCACCTAGCCCTCCTTGTGTCTCCCAATCAGTGCAGTATTGCATCAGTAGAGCAAGGAGTGCTTCTTGCTTTAGCCAAGGAGAAGGGATTGCCACTGTATCAGGCGGATTTGTTTCAAGTGCCAAGGTTGCTATCTCTGTATGCCCTCAATCCCTCTATGACGAGCCTATTAATCTTTGAGCAAGGCCGCTTAGTGACAAAGGAGGAATATGGATATGGCACGACAAGCCCTGCTACAAACGACAAACCATCTCGTTTAGGGATATAGGAGATGGTTGGAGTGAGGTAGAACTCAATCTATCAAAAATTGAACTTATGTCGGCTTTGTTTGAGAAAATTTGCTTACAAAGGCATCGTGATAAATAGAAAGGAAACCTTATGGAAATTAGTTATTGGTCAGATATTGCTTGTCCCTTTTGCTATATTGGTGCAAGCCGTATGAAACGTGCGATGGAAGCAGTTGGCTTGGATCCTCATGATTTGAAAATGAAGGCTTACCAACTTAATCCTCATGCTCCTTTAGCAACAGATGAAACCATGTTGACGCAGTTTGCGGCTAGTCATGGTATGACTGAGGAGCAGGCAAGGATGCAGTTTCAGCACATGGCAGATATGGGAGCTGAAGAAGGCCTCAAGCTAGATGTTGCAGGAGCCATCCCGACAAATACCTTTTCAGCACACCGTCTCATCAAATGGGCAGAAAGTCGTTTGGATAAAAAGACGCATCATCGCCTTATCACGAAACTTTATCAACTCTATTTTGAAGAGCATGCCTCGATTGCTGATACAGCGGTTTTACTGGAAGCGGCAAAGGGAGTGGGCCTACCGCAAGAAGAAGTGACAGCTTTGCTTGAAGGAACGGACTTTAGCACTGCTGTCCAGCAAGATATCCTAGAAGCTCAAGAAGCTAGAGTGCAAGGAGCGCCCTTCTTTGTGCTGAATAATAAATATGGTATCTCAGGTGCGCAACCGTATGAATACATGCTTGCAGCCCTCAAACAAGTTCAAGCAGAGGAAGGGAACAATAAAAAATGAAAGAATTGAAAATGGACTTTTTTGGATCTGAGAGTGAAAATGGTGCTTCACTCGTTTGCGGAATTGATGGCTGTATGATAGATACAGGGTTACAGCAGGAAAATGCAGATGATTTCGAAGAAAGAAAGGACTAAAGGATGGAATTATCAGCCTTAAATTTGGTGCCGTTGCGGTCGGGCCAGAATTTTCACGAAGCGATAGAGGATATGGTTGAGCTGGCTCAACAATTAGAAGGTTTTGGCTATAAGCGGTATTGGATTGCCGAACACCACAATAGCAAAACCATCGCGAGTAGTGCAACGCAGCTTCTTATCCAGCATACGCTGTCGCAGACGAACACTATCAGAGTAGGTTCAGGTGGTGTCATGCTCCCTAATCACAGCCCTTATCTGGTTGCGGAGCAATATGGAACGCTTGAAACCCTGTATCCAAAGCGGATTGATTTGGGTTTGGGACGAGCGCCAGGGACAGATATGCAAACAGCACGAGCGTTACGGCGTTCGGATAATCTCAATCCAGATTTTGAAACGGATTTGGCAGAATTGGAGTCCTATTTTAAAGATAGCTCATCTGTCCATGCCTACCCGGCTGCAGGGCTGGATGTACCATTTTATATCTTAGGTTCAAGTACGGATTCTGCTCATTTGGCTGCTAAACTGGGACGACCCTATGTTTTTGCGGCGCATTTTGCACCAGCAGCTATGGAAGAGGCGATTCGGATTTACAGGCAGGAATTTACACCTTCTGCCTACTTGGATAAACCGTACGTTATCCTAGCTTTAAATGCCATTCTTGCTGAAACAGATGAGGAGGCAAAGGTTTTAGCGACCAGCCAGACTCAGACGTTCTTGAGTATCGTGACCAATGCCCAGAAAGGATTACAGCCTCCTAAGGCGAGCGAGGACGACGTTTGGCGGCATTATGTCGCTGCGGAAAAAGTTCCTCACTTTGGGCCGGTAGCTTTTACAAAGGATTCCCTCATCCGAAGAGAAAAAGCGATTGTGCAACAAATGTCGGCTGTCACCTTGGTTGGAAGTCCAGATACCGTAGCTCGTCAAATTGCCCAATTACACAGTCGTGTGCAGATGGATGAAATCATGGCCAATAGTTTCATTTATGACCAAACAGCCCAAGCGAGGTCGTATGAGTTGCTAGCTAAGGTCATTCAGAAAGAGAATAGCGAGGGATAATCAGTGGATAAAAAACGAATTGAAGCCTTCTCAGACGCTATTTTGGCTATTATTGTCACGATTATGGCGTTAGAATTGCAATTACCACAAGAATTAACACTCTCTGGCTTTGTGGGTATTCTTCCTATGGTCTTCGTCTACATCGCCAGTTTCTTGCAGATTATGACTGTTTGGCTCTACTATCACGAGCTCTTTCAATTGCTGGATCAGATGACCTTTCGTGTGTTTGTCGCAAATAGCGTCTGGCTCTTAACGGCCAGCTTGGTGCCCCTAGCAACGAGAGCTGTTGGTCAATACTCTGGTAGTTTTTCTGCCCTCTTATTTTATATCCTTATCTTAGGATTGTGGGATGTCGCCTGGGTCATCATGGCCACTGTCTTGTTGAAATCAACTTCCAGACAACTTTCCTTGGACGATAAACGAATTCCCTATCGCTGGGCGAAGCTTTATGCTGTTCAATTATTAGTCATTTTACTTGTGGGGTATTTGGTTCCATCCTTCATCCCCTTTGGTCCCTTACTTATGATTGTCAATGTCATCTACGGATTTTTGAGTGATCGAAAATAATATTAAAGACAACGAACATGGTTAGGTTAGCATATTAGACAGACTTCTTTTGAGGTCTGTTTTTTTGTTGAGGAAAATAAAAAACGTGATACTTCTGAATTTCTGAAAATTTGTTGAAATGGGTCAGAAAAAGGGGAGGAGGGGGTAGAAGCAATCAAAACGTAGAGAAAAAATAGGTGACCGATAGAGAAAGAAGATAGGCGTTTGTTATACTGAGCTTAGGATAGAAAATGAGGAAGTGTAGCTAGGCCAGATTGATGTTAGGAAAGATAGACAGGCCTGTTTTACCACTTGCATTTTCATCAGTTATTGTCAGTATTAAACCCATTTTGAACTGATTGCATCAGAAAGGAGAAGAGATGAATTCCTTTACCCGTGCGAGATTGTATCTTAAGCGTCATCCGGTTAAAACAGCTATCTTAACCACGTTTCTTTTATTTATTAGTATTGCCCTAAGCCTACTGATTAGCCTCAATACATCATTAACCCAAGATAGGAAACGCTTATCAGATAGTCAACTGCACCAATCCCTTGTGACACGATTGAGAGATGTTCCAGCCGCACAAGTGAATCCTGCAAGCCGAACCTATTTTGAAGAAGTTGTGTCTGAAAATCATCTGAACGCCCATCATTTAATTTCAGAAGAAGTGACAATTGGAGAGACTGAATCTGAACAAACAAGGGTTTATAGTTTGGTCAATCAAGATTTCTTTGAAAAAAGCCAGTTGGTCGACAAGGAATTGGTATTGGAAGCAGGAACTTTTTTAAATGAAAACAGTGGTAGTGAGGCTCTCATTAGTCGTAATCTTGCTAATCGCTATCATCTTGCTGTAGGAGATACTATTTCAATCACATCAACAACAGGTCAAAAGCTAGCCTTACGGATTGAGGGCATATTTAAGACCAAACATTCTCCCTTTGCGAATAGGGAAAGCGATACACTTGAACATACTATTTTAACGACAAGAAAAACTCTTGAGCAATTGAATCCTCAGTATAGCTACCATACCAGTATTTATCATGCTAAAAATGAAGCAAATATGACACAGGCTAGAGCTTGCCTGCAGGCAGGAACAGAACTAAAAGACTATCAATTAACACAAAATACCAGTATTCAACTGTTCTTAAAAACCTTGAATAGCCAGCAAGGTCTTCTCAAATGGATTCTATGGGGGACCATTGTACTTAGTCACCTCGTTCTTCTCTTTTTCCTTCATTTATGGATGAAGGGTCGGCAATTGGAGATTGGGGTTTTACAATCGCTGGGTAAAAGTCGGATGGAAATCCTACTCCAGTATATGCTGGAAGTACTGATTCTGGCAAGTATCACCTTGACGATTGGTCTAGTAGTGACAAACCTGTTTCTTCCTTCATTAAGGGAAGTCTTGCTAAGCGATATGCTGAAAACAAGTTACGAGAATGCCGATAATGGCGAATGGTTGCCGGCTGTCTTCTTGGCCAACCATCACTATGTAAAAGATTTACTTTCTCACCCTGTTCGCCTTGCGCCTCTTGATATACTCTTGATTGTTGGCAGTGTCTTAGGCTTGTCTGTGGGAGCAGTGCTTCTTTCTTGTTTGTCACTGCTTCGGTATTCACCGAAAAAAATATTTGCAATGATGTTATAAGCTATATGAAGATATAAAGGAGAAATCATGTCATTTATTACGAGAGCGTTGTATTATTTACGACGAAAAACAGTCCGAAATCTGGTTACCTTTTTCCTATTTGCTACCGTTGCTAGCTCCTTAGTGGCGGTCATGGCCCTATCAAAATCTATGTCGGGAAAGGTTATTGAAAAAAATAATATTGCCCAGACGGTTACATTATCTGCCAGCAACATTTTTGTTGGAGATGGGTATGGATCAGGAGAATTATCCGAAAAAGCTCTGCAAGAAATTGGCCATCATCCAGATGTGGAGAGCTTTGTTTCATCCGTTTCATCCTTTGCTAGTTTAGAAAATGCAAAACCTGTCCCTATTGGAACGAGCGAAGGGGATTATCGTCCTGGAAATCTTGAAACAGTAGTCAATGTTGAAGGGATTTCGACCAGTGAGAAGGATAATCGGTTTACAACCGGTATGCTCAGTCTTGTCAGTGGTCGGCATATCACAGCAGGAGACAAGCATAAGGTGATTGTCCACGAAGATTTTGCCAAGCATAACCATTTAAAAGTGGGAGATCAGTTGACACTTGGTCGTGACCCGATTCGCTATATTGGGACAGATAAGACACCAATTCAAGCAGAAATCATTGGAATTTTCAAAGGAAAAACCTTTAATAGGCCAAACTATAGTGATGAATTAGTTTCTAATACTCTCTTATCGGATACGACAATAGCCAGTGAATTATTTGGTTTTGAAACAGGAAAAACCCTCTATAGTGAAGCAACCTATACCTTGAAAAAATCTGCAGACACCAAGGCATTTATTGCCAATATTAAGCAGACAGTTGATACGGTTAACTGGCAAAATTATCAATTAACCGAGCAAAATCCTGCTCTAAAATCCTATAATCGGAGTATTGTTCTTTTGCAAAAGACGGTCAAACGGCTCTTGATTGGGACGATTATCACAAGTGCTATCGTACTCATCTTGCTCTTGATTTTTAATAGTCAAAGTCGTTTACGTGAATCGGGTGTGCTACTAGCGCTTGGTCGTTCAAAATGGGATATTATGGCTCAACACATCCTTGAAAATATTCTCTTAGCCCTTCCGGCTTTTGCGATTGCTAGTCTCTTAGGACAAATGCTGGGACAATCGTTTGCTAACCAGACAGTAGACTCTGTTGCGAAAACAGTACGTGCGGATATTTTGAAACAGTTAGGAGGCTATAGTCTTGGTGCAGATAGCCAGACGGACTTGATTATGCAAACCGTCAAGCATTTCCAAGTACAATTCACACCAAGAGAATTGTCTCAGATGTTGGTCGTATGTGCTGGTTTGATTGTAGTCGGTATTCTCATTGCAAGCATACCGCTGATGTCTTATAAGCCAAAAGATATTTTAACGAAGATTTCATAAGGAGAAGAGTATGTTAGCGATTAAAGATTTATCCTATACCTATGCAAGTATTAGTCAGCAATCCGTCTTTCAAAACTTGAATTACCAATTTGAAGAAGGGACTTTTTATTCCATTGTCGGCCATTCAGGAACTGGAAAGACCACCTTATTATCGCTGTTAGCAGGACTAGACAAGCCAACCTCAGGTCAGGTATTGCTCGACGGTCAAGATGTCCGAGAAATTGGTTATCAAGCCTATCGCAGAAACCATGTATCCTTGGTTTTTCAAAATTACAACTTGCTAGACTATCTTACTCCTTTGGAAAATATTCGCTTAGTGAATAAAAAAGCTGCTCCACAGGTCTTGCTCGATTTGGGCTTATCCCAAGAGCAGATTCATCGCAATATCCTGCAATTATCAGGTGGGCAGCAGCAACGGGTAGCTATTGCCCGTTCCCTCGTTTCTGGTGCCAACGTCATGCTACTAGATGAACCTACTGGTAATTTGGATGAAGACATTGCAATCGATATTGTAGAGCATCTAAAAACCATTGCCCATGAGGAGAAGAAATGTGTCATTATGGTGACCCATAGCAAGGCCTTGGCCAATATGGCGGACGTGCAGTTGACTTTACGCAATGGTCAATTTCGTTGATAAAAGAAAAAAAGAAGAACTGGCTGGATGGAAATAACCGATTCAGCCAGTATTCTTGTGCAAGTCTAGGAACAAAGCTTATCTGTACTTTGTCTGTTTTTTGGGCCATAAGCAGAAAGTTTCTTGAAACTAGTGTATAATTAAGAGGGAACTTTTTCAAAAAAGCGAGTAGAGTAGGAAAAGGAGAGCAAGAATGTACAAAATTTTAGTCGTTGAAGACGATGCAACTATCAACCAAGTTATTTGTGAATTTTTAAAAGAACATGGCTACCAAGTGAAGGCAGCAGTAGATGGCAAAGAAGCCCTAAATTATTTTGAACAAGACAGCTTTGACTTGATCCTCTTAGATATTATGCTGCCAACTGTCAGTGGTCTAGATGTGTTAAAAGAAATCCGCAAAACTTCTCAGGTACCAGTGATGATGCTAACAGCTCTTGATGATGAATATACCCAGCTCGTCAGCTTCAACCATTTAATCAGTGATTATGTGACTAAACCGTTTTCGCCCTTAATTTTGATGAAACGAATTGAAAATGTTTTACGCAGTTCTATCACCTATTCTGAAATTATCGTTGATGACTTACGTGTATCCTTAGAAGACTGCACTGTTTATTGGAAAGGGGAGAAAATGTCCCCAACCAAGACAGAGTATGAGTTGATCGAAACCCTTGCCAAACGCAAGTACCACCTTGTGACCAGAGAGCAGCTGATGGATGTTATCTGGGGTTATAGCGAATTAGATACGCGGGTTCTGGATAACCACATCAAGAATATTCGGAAGAAGATACCGGGAATTCCTTTGGTGACCATCACCGGTATGGGTTATCAGTTGGGGAGAGATGACTAGTGAAAATCGCTAAAAAACATTTTCTCTTGGTCAGCGGAATGGTCTTTGTTGTCGTAACGGCTTTACTGACGACCTTGTACTTTGTCATGCCGATATATTATCAGTCGGTTAAAACCGCAGAAGTAACACGGGAATTTACACAAGTTTCTCAAAGCATTCAGGGAAAGTCTGAAGATGAGATGACGGCTCTTCTGACCTACTATGATAAAAAGAATTTGCGTATGTGGTATGCCTTGTCGGATGCGACAGGAAAACTCCACTATCCAAAGGTAGAGACCTCAGATGAAGGGATAGCCGTCCAAGTCAGTCCTTTTATTGCCGCAGATAATGAGCGGGCTCAACTAACAGAAATCATCACAGATGCAGAAGGTCAAAGCTATACCTTAGAAGGTGAGTATTCCTTGCAGCCTGTTTCAGATGCCAGTCAGGTACTGTTTGAGTTGTCTCCCTATTTGTTGTTCTTTTCTTTGTGTTTAGGTATCAGCCTTTCCTTTGTTTATAGCCGAATTTCGACCAGACGGCTCAAGGAGATTTCTGCGACAACCCGAAAAATGGTCAGCTTATCCCCAGATGTTCTTTGCCAAGTCAATGGAAACGATGAAATTGCGGATTTGGCGCAGGATGTCAATACGCTCTATGAAAGCCTCTTGCGCAATATGGAGGCCTTGCGATTGGAAAACGAGAAAGTTGCAGAAAGCGAGCGAAGCAAGGCCGAATTTTTACGGATGACCTCGCATGAACTTAAGACACCGATTGCAGGTATGCTGGGCATTGTAGACGGCATGATTTATGGAATTGGCGATTTTAAGGATCGAGACAAGTACCTCAAAAAATGCCGTGAAATACTGGAAGAGCAGTCCCAGCTTGTCCAATCCATTCTAGCGATTTCCAAGTTAGAAATGCAGGATGTAGAAGAAGAAACCAGTGTCTTTTCCTTATCGGATGTCTTGGAAGAGCAGGTTGGATTTTACCAGACCTTGGCTACTGTAGAAGGGTATCACTTTATCGCAAAGCTGTCACCGCTAGAGGTAGAAGGCAATCAAACGTATTTACTCAAGGCCATCAAAAATATTTTAGACAACGCCTTTCATTATACGAAGGCTGGTGGGGAGATTTTGTTATCCGTAGATGAAAACCAGCTGGTCATTGAAAATGAGGCAGAAAAAATCTTAAGCAAGGAGCAAATCAAGCAGATTTTCCAACCTTTTTATCGACCGGATTACAGTCGTAGCCGCAAGGACGGTGGAACAGGACTAGGTCTCTTTATTGTACAGCAGATTTTAGAACAGCACCAGTTGACCTACCGTTTTGAAGCAATTGATGAGAAGTGGATGCGTTTTAGCATTTTCTTTTAGAGGATAGAAGAAAAGCATAGAAACAGGTAGGTCTCTATGCTTTTCGTATGTTATAGTGGGAATTTTAGTTTGCCCAGAATTTTTCTGCAATCGCTTGGCCTTGTTTGATTTTAGCCCATTGTTCAGCAGCAGACAATTCATTTCCAGAATCGCATGAGGCAAAGCCGCATTGGTGAGAAAGGTAGAGGCGTTCTTTTGGAATGATTTGACTAGCTTGCTCGAGTAATTGGTAGACCCGATCTTCATCATCTAGGGTGTTGGTCTTACTAGAAAGGAGGCCTAAGACGATTTCAGCCTTGGAATCTTTGAGGCTTTCAAGTGCTTTTAAATCTCCAGCACGCTCGTCATCCCATTCAAGGAAGAAGCGGTCATAGTGTTGGTCACGGAGGAATTTCTGAGCGATAGCTTCATAGGTGCCACCAGCTGCATGACGACTTTCGTAGTTTCCACGGCAGTTGTGAGTCCAAACTGTCAAGCCAAGTTCATGAGCGAAATCGACTACCTCATTATTGAGTGCGACGAAGGAATCTGCTAAACCAGATAAGGCGGCATTGCCCTCAGCAAAGAAACTAGCTGGATTGTTCTCATCGAATAATTCCCAGAGACAGTCATCGAATTGAATAATGTTACCACCAGCGGCCTTGTAATCTTCAAGGAATTCTTTGTAGGCCTTGACAACTCCAGCTTGTAATGCCTCTGCTGTTGGGTAAATCTGCTCTTCTCCATATAGGCGGTCAAATACAGAGAGTTCGGTAAAGGCATGGGCAGGCCCCCAGATGGTTAGTTTTGTTGCAGTATCTCCTGCTTCAGCTTGAACCAATTTGTAAATGTCGATAAAATGGTGGTTTTTCCCAGATAATTCTTCCGTAATGCGGATACCAATGTCCTTACGTGTTTCAAAATGTCCACCGTCATGATCCTTGAATGGATAACCATGCTCTGCGATATAGCGCTCAATACCTTTGAAACCCCAGATAAAGTCAAGATGCCACATTGATTTTGAATATTCACCATCTGTCACGATGTCAATGCCATTTTCCTTTTGTTCAGCGATAATCGCCTTGATATCCTTAGTTTCCGTTTCTTGGTAGCCTGGAAAATCTTGATAGAAAGGATAGTTGATGTCATCACGGTGCTCGATTTGCGTCTTGTAGTCCCGCAAATCAGCTGGACGTAGGAGTGAGCCTACGAGTTGAAATCTTGATCTTGTCATGTTCGTTTCTCCATTTCTCGTTGATGTTTTTATTCTATCGAAAATAGAGGGAAAAGAAAAATAGTTATTTTAAAAGAAAGGATATAGTTGAAAACTATACCTTATCGGAATGCCTCTCCCACCTATCTTCTTTCCGTAAAATATGATATAATAACCGCAGTGAACGTTAGAAAAATGAGGTCTCTATGAAGAAACAATCAGTCTTTATTGCAGTAGGAATTGTGATGTTAGGAGCAGTGATGCGCGTGCCGATTACAGCCATTCCTCCGATTTTAACAGATATTGCAAGTAGCTTGGGAGTGTCGGTCAGTGAGTTGGGTCTTCTTACTTCTATTCCGCTTCTCATGTTTGCTCTCTGCTCTTCTATCGCTCCGAAATTAGCCAATCGCTTTGGCATGGAGCGGTTGATGAGTGGGGTCTTACTCACTATGGCAATCGGCTCGCTGTTGCGGATTGTCAATCTCCCTTTCTTATATCTGGGAACGATTCTAGTCGGGGCAACGATTGCCATGATTAATGTCCTATTGCCCAGTATCGTTGCAGCCAGCTTTCCGCATAAGATTGGTCTGTATACCACCTTATACATTACGATGATGGGGCTCATGTCTACGGTAGCATCAATGGTGGCTGTTCCCATTGTGGCAGCAACATCATGGTCTTTCTTTATCATCTTGGTGACAGGCTTTGTCGGACTAGCTTTTCTGTTTTGGCTCCCAAATATGCGACAGAATCATCATACTGCCCAAACAGAAGTAATGGCAACTTCATCGCTTTGGAAGAACAAGTATGCGGTCATTTTTCTAGTCTTTAGCGGTCTGCAATCCATGCTCTTTTACACCGAGTTGACATGGTTGCCAACGATGGCACAAACCGCAGGTTTAGCTCAAGCTCAGGCAGGATTTTTAGCTGGGATTTTTAGCTTGGTGAGTATACCTGTTTCCATGGTGATTCCTGGAATTGTTTCACGCCTGAAAAAAGAGCAACGAGCAATCATGATGACTGGCTTATCTTGCCTAACCCTAATGGGTCTCGTCCTGATGTTATTCACACCAACAACCTTTATCATGTGGTTGATTATTCATCTCTTGCTCGGCTTATCTGTCAGTGCTTTGTTCCCTTACATGATGTTGTCGCTGTCCCTAAAAACTAGTAATAGTCAAGCAACGGCTCGCTTATCAGGGATGGTTCAGACCGGAGGCTATCTCATTGCAGCGATAGGACCTGCTGCCTTAGGGTATAGCTATTCGATTGCAGCTTCTTGGATACCCCTGATTATCAGTCTACTCCTTGTGACACTTGGTATGATAGTCACGATTTTCTTGATTGAAAAAGAAGATGTGATTGTGTGATGAAAAGAAGAAGCTGATTAGAGGTAATTTATGGGAAAATTGTTAGCGACTAGAATGCGAGCTAGAAGGAAGGAGCTAATCTTACTCACTAGAGTTTTTTTGTGTGTCAATGATATGCTGCATCCTTTTGAGCCACTCATGTTCCTCGGTAATGGTTAATAGATCTACTCCAGACTGAATGAGTTGCTCATCATCAGTGGCCAGTCCTAGATAGATCCGCCCCGTTGCTAGGTAGTCGTAGCGTTTTTGCTCTTTGGCGAGTTGAATGGTTTTTTCAGCGAAGAATTGTGTTTTCTCAGTGAGATGATGATTTAAAAAGATATTTGATAACTGCCTATACAGGGAGAGGGCAGTAACTTGAATATTTTTATAATCCCCAAACTTTTCGAGATGTTTCAGTAGCAAATCAGAGACGATTTCAAGAGTTTCAATGGGGAAGTGTCCGATGATACTACCGACCAATCGAATATCATTGTGATACCAGATATCATAGGCGGATAATTCCCTCCAAAGGAGTCGGTCAATGATATCTTTAGAATTTTTTGAAGGTTCTTGTAGTTCAAGTACAGCTTGAAGCACGAGCATTCTTCGTCTAATGGGTACTGAGTCTGGCTGTCGCTTGAGGACTTCCTGGCATTGCGAGACGAGCTCCTCCATTTTTTCTCGGCTAGGAAACTTGAGATTGTCAATCTCATAGAGGAGTTTTTGACTTTGGCTAGGCTGGTAAGAGTAGCAGATGTATTCAAACTCTTCAAAGGTCATGTCCACTTGCTGGAGCAGGAAGTGCATATGCTCGTAGGAGGGGACTGTTTCGTTGTTTTCAAAGCGTACGAGGGTACTACGGTTGAGGTGGTTTCCGCAGACCTGCTTTTGACTGAGCTGTTTCGCCCGACGAATCTCCTTATAGACACTTCCATAATCCCATCTCATCTCTTCACCTCCTAAAAATGTGAGAATTTGCAACAAATGATACCATTTTCTGGTAATTAGTATATCATAAAAGTGTAAAAAAATTCATAAATAAAGGAGGAAAATTTTATGAATAGAATGCAATTGGTAGCAAAAGCTTTATTTGGACTGTTACTTATTGGCAGTATGCTGTTTGCTATTCATCTCTTGACGGTAGATGAAGGTTATCTTCCTTTAGAAGTTCAAGGGGTGAATCGGATGATTGAAGTATAAAGTGCTTACAGAAAGGATGTGGTGGAGATGTACAGTGAGGAAGATATGTAGAAGCGCCCTTTAAATATTATAAAATAGTTAATTATAGGAGTAAAAATATGAAAAAAAGAATTAGTAACAAAGCGTTAGCTTTGCTAGCTGTAGGCTTTTTAGGTTTTGGACTTGCTACTACAGCTACTGTCGTTAGTGCAGAAACAGCATATCCAGCTCCGTATCCAATTATTGACGAATGGAATTATGGTGTAAGTGATAACTATGGTTACTCTAACTATTATGTTAAGTCTCCAAATAATATTGGTTCAAAATCTTCGGTAACAAATTTTTGGGGAACAGTGAAGGCATCCGATTCTCAAAGATATGGCTGGGCACTGTCAAGCGCAACAAAAGCTTGGAATGATGTACGATTAAATGCACATTGGAATTACTTTAGATTTTAAAATGGTTGATGAAAGTTAAGACCCTATCATACTACTGGGTCTTTTGTAATATATAGGTAGGTGATTATGAAATTAAAATTAGCTGTTATCGGCTTCTTCTTTTGTTTAATTGCTGCAATTGGTCTGGTGAATATTAGTGATACTCAAACCCCAATCCCGTTACCAATTGATGGTGCTTTTTCAATTCAAGGGAAAAGTAAGCTTTCTAGTAACGAAATATACGAAGTAATTCGGAATCTATCAGAAACGAAAAAAGTAAAGATTTACAAGCCGATAGTTCAGAGTTCAGGTCAGTTGACTTATCTAAGTTTCGATGATACAAACGACGAACTATTAAAGTCGGCACCGATAACAGGGATGTATTATACCCTCGGGAAAATAGATTCAACTAGTTTACAAACACTTACAGATACAGGACTGAAAACAGCCTATATGGCCTATCCTTGGCATATAGGAGGAATTGTACAATTCTCTGGAACTTTAAGATTGTTGTTAATGGCTACCATTTACTTAACCTTATTAGTTGTTTTATTTGTTGTCCGAACGAGGCAGATTAAAGAAGGGGTCATACGACGTTCTTTAGGCTTACCGATATACAACCTAAGAAAAGATTATGTTATTTCTTTGCTGTTTGAACTGGCTTTGGTTGCATTATTGATGATTTCTTACAGTCATTTTTTGGGAAGTGGTTTCTTCACCTATAGTTCTAAGTTGTTTTTCTCCCTGCTCCTAACTAATTTTATACTATTTCAAATCATTGACCTCCTCACTTTTGTTCTCTTTTGGTTGACGATTAAGGTTGAAAAACCAATTGAAATTATAAAAAACAAGGCAAAAAATAGACTCATTTTTATCGTATGGCTTGCAATTATTTCTGCTATCATCGTTGTTTCAGGGAGTTTGTTACACGAAACAAAGAGTAGTCAATCCAGAATCAATCGACAGATACAGCATTTAGAACCGTGGAAAGAAGTAAAAGACTGGAAAAGACTAGAGTTTCTGGGGATTGATGATGAACCTGTTCATGATGGACAAGCAAATGATTCAGGAGCTAAATATATACAGATAGCCTCTTCCTTCAAAAAATTAGATTTTTTATATATCAAACCATCGTCGGTGTATATTCCAGATCAGATGAAAACTTCTAATTTTGCAGAAGATTTTTCTAAGCAATTAAAAAGTGATGGGATAACGAATCCAGAAGTCAATAAAGAGTTGATCTACATCAACCGAACAGGTGTTCAAGTACAAAATGCAGCGAGTGGAACAAACTATCAAGTGTTAGATAATAAGGTAGCCACCGTCTATATTCCTGATAAATTTAAAAAGTATAGGACATCAATTGAGAACACCGTCGTGGCCGAACAATTCACTGGAACAAACTTCACAAAAGAGAATCTTGCAGTGCAAATCATTCCTAATGGGAAAACATTCTTTCATTTCAATGAGAATGGAGATGATGGTCATGAAGACAGTCTACCATTTGCAAATGCGTCAGAAACCAAGGATAACATAGTCGTGGTATTAGACACAGATAAGATGATTGAAGGCAAAGATTTTATTTTGGCTAGCAATATACTATATAACTCACTTTTTAGTCCTGAAGCGATAAAGAAGGTAAATGATGTGAGTGGCCAGTTGAATTTTTCAATCAATCCAGTAGACGTTTACCAAATTGTAAAGCTGAATATTCAATCTTTAGAGCACCAAATTTTCCTTTCAAAAATCTTGCAGAAGATTATTTATGGTATTGTATTTCTACTCATTTATCAGTATATTCAACTATTTATTTCTTCAAAACAAAATGATTACGTGAAAAAAATCATTTTAGGTCTATCAAAAACAGGGATAGCCTTGTCTAGTCTCAAATATTTTATTGTAACGATTACAATGGTTATCCTATTTACATTTGTTAGGACAAGGCAAGTAGAACTACTGTACATTGGTACCGCTTCTTTAATGGTGTTAATTATTTCAACGACAATGAGTTTCAGAAAATTATCTGAAAAATATACTCAAATTTTAAAAGGAGATGAATAATGGCAATTGAACTGTTGAATGTTAGCAAAAAATTCGGCTCAAAAGAGATATTTACAGACTTAAATTTAAGATTCGAAGCTGGAAAAAGCTACGCATTGATTGGAGGTTCTGGTTCAGGTAAAAGTACACTGCTTAATATTATAGGAAGACTAGAAAAAATCAACAATGGGAACGTTTTAGTTGATGAGCAGGATATTTGGAAAACAAAAGAAAGAACTTTCTTTAAAAATGTAATTGGGTATGTGTTTCAGAACTATTCTTTAATAGAAAATAAAACAGTATATGAGAATTTAAGGCTCATCAATAAAGACAAAAACATAATCTCTGATGTACTTGAAAAAGTAGGGCTTTCTAGTGACTATTTAAACCAAAAAATATATGAACTGTCGGGAGGGCAGGCTCAGCGTGTAGCGATTGCAAGAATGTTACTGAAACCACGTAAAATTATTTTAGCGGACGAACCTACAGGGGCTTTGGATGGTGAGATTGGAAAAGAAATCATTCAGTTACTTTTGAGTGAAGCAACTAAAAATAAATATGTTATTATAGCAACACATGACCCAGCGGTATATAATAAAGTTGATGTTATCATTGATATGAAAGAGATAGGGAGCAAGATATGAAAAAGAAAATGTATATTACAGTAATACTAATAGCAGGAATACTCGCCGTTTTCTTATTTGGGAAATACGTTATAAAAAATGAACATCAAAATAAACCTACGATAGATTTAACAGTCTATACAATTTCTTCTAGTGATACCCAAAAATGGAACAAAGTAAAGCAATTTGAAACGGAAGAAGCGATATACCCAATAACGGTAAAAGAAGCAGCGTCTTCAGAAGAAATATTTTCCAATATCATTGAAGATGGATTTGCTATTGGCTTTGGCGTTCGTGAAGAAGAAGTGAAGCAATTTAACAGTCATTTAGGAAGTGATATAGAAGATGCTAAGAACAATAAATTAATTGGAATAGAATTTTTCACTTTTTCAAATGAGGATGAGGGATTTGTGGTAGCTGATTTTGACTACGGTAAAAAAGAGTATAATTCGCAGAAAAACGAAAAGAAAGAATTATATAAAAAACTATATGAAGCTTTTAAGGAGTAAATGATGAGATATCTGTAGGCTAGAATACCTATTATGTTTGAGAGAAATCCTTGTACTTTTCTATAAAAGGAACCACCTCACGTAAAAGGAGTTTTAAGGTAATTTTAAATAAATATGTAAAAAGTAAAAAAAATTTCTTCTATCAACTATGCCAGCGATTAGGAGAAAGTAGTAGTTTTTCCATATTGCAGCAGTCATTAAGGGGAAGGCTTGATGTGCTGATTGGCTCAACTAAAAGAACAGAATTTTCTGAAAATAATTGACCAAGCCATTGAAGTAGGATAGAATAGTAAGAAAAGAATACGAGCCTGTAAGGGCTTCGTAGATGGTATGTTGGATAGTTTCTGGGTGTGAGGGAAGTCAAATGAATAGCATTAGGAGAAAGATTGACAAAATCAAAGAAGAATATCAAGAAACAAGAAGCCATGCAGGAGAAGACTTTTTAGAGTGGGTCATTAAACGAAAGCTTAGCTGGGGAGTGAGGTGGGTCCTTGTTCTCCTGATTGTAGTTGGTTGGCATCTTTTTTTGCTTGATGTGATGAATCTAGCAAGGCTGTTTGGGCTCCTAGTGCTTTTCTTCCTTTGCTTTATGTTAAGGAGTTTGTTCCACTTTTTCAGTTCAATTTATAGGCAAATAAAAAAGAAATGGATAGAATAGAATCCGTTACGCTCTTATCTTGTGGAAATGAAAAAGAGGTTGGGACAAGCTCAATTTTGAGTCAAAATATAAAAAACACATAAAATCAAGGTTCAGAGAACATGATCTTATGTGTTTTTACTATTTGAAGAGCTTTGCTCAGCTTTTTTATATGATAATGTTCACACTCAATTTTTTATACGTACTCGTCCCAGATTACCTTCTTTTGTGGGTGAGGACGAAGTCACAATGGAGGTTTGTCCCAGCCTCTGAAGTTATTTCAATTCTTTCTTTTTGAATAAGTAGAAGCTACTTGCTAGATAGATAATCGTAAAAAAGCAAGCGATGATTGTGCTAGCAGTCCAATTTGTATCTGTATTTTGTAAAGCTAGGAAGAGGAAGATACTATTTGGAAGGGGGATATGGAGGAGATTTTCAGTAATCAGATGAAGAACATTATCGAACAGGAGAACGATGAGAATAAAGGAAAGATAGGCCTGATTGATTTTCTTAAAGGCGATAAAGAGGGTAGAAGCGAGTAGGATAATACAGATGTAAAGAGGGAGTTGGTGAATAAAAATCGACCAACTAGTTGTGATATCAACTTCGCCTCCTAGAAGAATACGCATGAGAAGTGCTAGAGTGTAAGCAAAAAGGATGTATAGTAGGTTGATAACAAGATTTGTGAGAATTTTGTAGAGAAAAATAGCATTTCGTTTTTGTTTTTTGACAATGAGATTGTTAATTGTTCGGTGATGGAAATCTTCTCCAAATAGGAGATTTGTAGGAGCAAGAAAAAAGAGTGGAAGAAACTGTGTCAAGAGTTGAATTAGGTTGTAGGAATCCTCCTTTGAAGGGCTACTGCTGAGTAAAAAGGCAGATAGTAGTGATAAGGCAAATAGGATTGAAAGGGATAAAATCAGTTTTCTTTCTTTTAGGATACGATAAAGGTCTGCTTTAAGATAATTCATTGCTAGATTCTCCTTCTTGAATGAGTTGTAGATAGTAGCTTTCAAAAGCGATTTTCTTATTAAAAATTGCTTTTAGTTCAATGCGTTCGTGAATTAGCTGTGCTATGAGGGACATAATCTCTGTTTCCTTTGGAAGAATGAGGTAATCATCTTCTTCTTGGAACGAAATGTCTTGTTTTTGCAGAAGAATTTTAGTTGCTTTAAGATTGGTTGTTGCTAGATAGAGTTTTTCTTCTAGTTCTTGCTGGAGTTCTGTTTTTGAAAATTGTCGTAAGACTTTCCCTTTATGCATGATAATATATCGATCTACGACTAATTCTAATTCTGATAAGATATGGCTAGAGATTAAAATAGTCATGTTGTACTGTTCACGTAGAGTAAGAATGATATTTCGCATATCTCGGATACCTGCGGGGTCTAAGCCGTTGATAGGTTCATCGAGAATGAGAAAATCTGGACGATCCAAGATAGCCATAGCAATCGCTAGTCTTTGCCGCATACCAAGGGAAAAATCCTTAGCTTTCTTGTGTGGATTAACCTCTTGGAGACCAACTATTTCAAGAGTTTCTTCAATAATCTGCTGTCTATTTTTTAATCCTAGTTGTAGGGCAATATAGTGAAGATTTCCTTCCGCTGAGAGATTTGGTTGCAGAGCAGGTGATTCAATGAGTGCACCGATGCGATAGGGTTGGGATGAAAAAATTTCACCGGATGTTGGTGCGATTAGACCAGAGAGGATTCGCAAAAGAGTCGTCTTTCCTGCTCCATTTTCTCCGACAAGACCACAGATTTCCCCTTTTTGAATGGAGAAGGAAATGTGGTTGACAGCCTTTTGAGAGGCATACTGTTTTGTTAAGGATTGTAAGGTTAAAAGTGTGGACATGTTGTCTCCTTTCCAATTTCTATTAAACTAGAACTATGGTATACTATTTTTTAACTGAAATAGATTTTATTACATATCTGTAAAGAGGTGTTACATGAAAGAACAGTATGGAAAAGTTTTTAAAATTATTCGAGAATCAAAGAATATGTCTTTAAAAGAGGTCGCTGGAGATTTTGTAACTCCTGCTCAGTTATCACGTTTTGAGAATGGAAAGAGCAATCTGACCGTTGATACATTTTTCCATTGTTTGAATAATATGGATGTTTTGCAGGGAGAGTTCTCAACTTTTTATAATACTTATTATCAAGATGAAGATGTGAGAACTTCTAAAGAACTATATTTAGCTATAGAAGCCCGTAATATTGAATTTTTTCAAAGGTATATTAAAGATTATGAAAAAAGATATGGAGATTATAAGAGAAAGTCAGATAGACTGATGATTGCGGTTTTTCATGTTTTTATGAATAGATGTGACCCATCTATTATTATTCCTGAAGAAGAAAAGAGAGTGATAACCGATTATTTGATGTCTATTGATGAGTGGTGCAGATATGAGTTATGGATATTAAGTAATTGTGCTCGTTCTCTAAGTACAAAAACGTTAGAAATTTTAGGTATGGAAGTAATAAAGCGCAGTCAGTTTTATGATAATATTGAGGAAAATGCGAGAAAAACGTATGGATTATTATTAAATATAATAGGTCATTTATTAGATAGAAAAGAAGAACGATTCGCTTCTAAGTTTATTAAGATGTTAGATAGTGCGAATATGCTAGAAACATACATGTTAGAAAGGTTACAGTTAAAATTTTGTAAAGCACATTTACGTTATTTACAGGGAGTTGTAGGAGGTTTAGATGAGATGAAGGAGTGTAAGCATATAATGGAGTTTTTGGATTGTTACGAGCTATCTATTCAAATTTCTGATACAATCAGCCAACTTACAGATATGTAACGATTTTAAAATGAATTGATTTTTCCTGTAGAATGATTCTTGTAAGTCTTACAAACAACAAGCATATATTGATCATCCATTGGAGGGAAAATTATGAAAAAATTATTAGTCGTTATATTATTAGTGGGAATTAGTTTTGCGTCAATATTTCATTTTGCTAAACCATCATTAGAAGAGCCAATGAATACTAAATTTATTCCATTTGGGAAGGTTGATTTTTCCGATGATTATGATGATTATAATTCTGATTCTGATTATGATACAGATGACTCAGATGATATTACCAGTCGATTTGGAAATTTTATTAAGAATCACAAAACTCCGTTTTCTAAAACAATTGAAAGATAGTTGTCTTCTTCTTTTGAGCATGAAAAGATACTGAAAAAGAAATGGATAGGCTAGAATCCGTTACGCTCTTATCTTGTAGAAATGAAAAAATACCCTAGTAGGGTATAACTCGCCTGTTTATTTCTAGGCTCGCGAAAAACGAGGTTGAGACAAAAGTCTCTTACCTCGTTACGTTACATAGTTTTAACAGTTTAGCGCAGTAGTTGTCTGGTTTGTAAAATGTTGATAAATCAACATTCTAGTAGAAGAGGCTAGCGAACATTTCGCTAGCTCTATTTCCAACCTTTCACAATTCTTAATTGTGAAAGCTAGTCAACTTGCGGGGGTGGGACAACGAAATCGAACTCTTACGAGTTACTGATTTCTGTCCCACTCCCAACTCGCTTTTTGATTTTCAGGCTCGTGAAAAAATGCTCCAGTGGAGCATTTTTTTAATGTGCGACACGGCGGCGTGCTGCTTTTTTGCGATTTTCTTCGATGAACGCTTCTTTCTTTTCTTCAGGTTCAATGATTGTTTTATGAATCGTAAAGACAGCACCTGCAGCAAGAGCGACTGTACTAGCTACTCCCGTTAAGAAACCTTTTCCAAAACCTTTAGCCATAGTTCTTTCTCCTTTACTTATGTTATAATAGATTGTAGCGAAAAAACAAAAAATTTTCAAGGAAAAAGATGAAAACAAAGATAATAGCAGTGGTAGGACCGACTGCGGTGGGGAAAACTGCCCTAGGAATTGAGCTTGCACAGCGCTATAATGGAGAGATTATTAGTGGCGACAGTCAGCAGGTTTATCGACAATTAGATATTGGAACAGCCAAGGCAACCAAGGAAGAGCAGGGCCTTGCGCCCCACCATTTGATTGATGTGCGCGATGTGACAGAAGGCTATTCTGCCTATGATTTTGTAGCAGAAGCTAGCCAGTTGATTGCGGAACTTGCTGAAAAAGGAAAGGTGCCGATTATCGTAGGTGGCACAGGTCTTTATATTCAAAGTTTGCTGGAGGGCTATCATTTGGGTGGTCAGGTGGCACATGAGGAGATTCTTGCCTACCGAAAAGAGCTAGACACTTGGCCAGATGAGCGTTTATTTGGGAAAATAGCAGAGCTGGGAATTGAAATTCCCCAAATCAACCGCCGTCGTGCTATGAGGCAATTGGAGTTGGCACATTTTGGTCAAGAGTTGGAAAACCAAGAACCACCTTATGAAGCCTTAGTGATTGGCCTGTCAGATGAACGAGCTGTCTTATATGAACGCATCAACCAGCGTGTGGATCAGATGGTGGAAGTCGGCTTGCTAGAAGAAGCCAAGTGGCTCTATGAAACCTATCCAACAGCTCAAGCCAGTTTGGGAATTGGATACAAGGAATGGTTTCCTTATTTTAAAGGGGAGATAACTGTCACAGAAGCGATTGACAAGGTCAAGCAAAACACCCGCCGCTTTGCCAAACGCCAATTGACATGGTTTCGTAACCGCATGCAGGTGGTGTTTGACCTCGTATCTGAAGAGGGGTTCAAGGACCAGATTTTCCAACGAGTAACGGAATTTTTAGAGGAAAAATCATGATTGAAACGAGAAAAGAAGAAGAGCGTGCCTTGCTGATTGGAGTAGAACTGCAGCAGACAGAAAACTTTGTCATGTCTATGGAAGAACTTGCGAGTCTTGCTAAAACAGCTGGTGCAGTTGTAAAAGGTAGCTACACCCAGAAGCGAGAAAAGTACGACAGCAAGACCTTTATCGGTTCAGGAAAATTAGAAGAAATCAAGCTCATGGTGGAAGCAGATGGCATTGATACCGTCATTGTCAATAATCGCTTGACCCCACGGCAGAACGTCAATTTAGAGGAAATCTTGGGCGTGAAAGTCATTGACCGCATGCAATTGATTTTGGACATCTTTGCCATGAGAGCAAGGAGCCATGAGGGGAAATTACAAGTGCACTTGGCTCAATTGAAGTACATGCTACCACGTCTGATTGGACAGGGAATTATGCTGAGTCGTCAGGCTGGGGGAATTGGTTCTCGTGGACCTGGTGAAAGTCAGCTAGAGCTCAATCGTCGTAGCATTCGTAACCAGATTGCTGATATTGAACGGCAATTGAAAATCGTTAAGAAAAATCGTGCAATGATTCGAGAGCGCAGAATCCAATCAGGTGTGTTCAAAATCGGTCTTATTGGTTATACTAATGCAGGAAAGTCTACGATTATGAATGCTCTGACAGATAAACGCCAGTATGAGGCAGATGAATTGTTTGCGACCTTAGATGCAACGACTAAGCAGGTACAGCTGTCCGATACCTTCCAAGTAACGGTGACCGATACGGTTGGATTTATCCAGGATTTACCGACAGAGTTGATTTCAGCTTTTAAATCAACCTTGGAAGAATCGATGACTGTCGACTTGCTACTCCATGTGATTGATGCTTCTGATCCCAATCATACTGAGCAGGAAGAAGTTGTCTTGACCATTTTGCAAGAGTTAGAGATGTTGGACATTCCCCGCCTCGCCCTTTATAATAAATTAGATAAGACAGATGACAGCTTTACACCGAGTCAATTTCCGCATGTCATGCTATCTGCCAAAGATGAGAATGCCAAATCCCATATCCAGATGATGGTCTTAGCAAAAATCAAAACCATGTTTGAGCCATTTGAGATTCGCGTCCCCCTGAAAGACAGTTATACACTGCATGACCTTGGGCGGATAGCCTTAATCGATAAGCGCTTTTATGAAGATGATGTGGAGGTCATCAAGGGCTATATTTCAAAGAAAGATAAGTGGAAATTAGAGGAATTTGAAAATGGATTATATTGATCTGGCCTTGAAATACGGTGGTTTTACGAGTCTTGATAGGGTGTATCTGACACGGCAATTAAAATGCTTAACGGATCGTCAAAAGCTGGCCTTTATCACACCGCCACCCTCTGTGATTAATGCTTATTTTGCAGAAATCTATCAGAAACAAGGGCCACAGGCTGCGACCGATTATTATCTCGAACTATCCTGTCAACTTCATCTCTTGACAGCTTGTCCGTCATTTGAAGAGAAAAAACCATTTGTTCGCCTGAATCTATCTGGAAAGTCGTTTGGTTTTGCCTATCATAATGAGGCAGAATTAGCACAAGTATTTGCTGAAAAAAATGAGCCAGTAACGTCTGATTTGCTTTTTGAGATTGCACAGATTTTTCCTCATTACTCCGTTTTTGTCAAAGATGACCTGATTTGGATGCAGCCCTTGGCTATCGATGAGGACAGTCTTATAGCAGTAGAGAGTTCTTATCTCTTAACAGACCTTGCTGAAAGTGCGGACTGGGTGCAGATTTCAGGTTTTAACCAAGAAGAGGTGATAGAGATTGCAAGCCAGTATTCCGGTCAAGCCTACTATGCTTGGTCAGGAAGAAAAGCAATTATCTCTATTCAAAAATAGAAAGAAGTATATGTATATTCAATTTTTAGGAACTGGAGCGGGACAGCCCTCCAAAGCACGTAATGTATCGAGTTTAGCATTGAAATTACTCGATGAAATCAATGAAGTCTGGTTGTTTGATTGTGGGGAGGGAACGCAAAACCGGATTTTAGAAACTGCTATTCGACCACGAAAGATTAGTAAGATTTTTATTACTCATTTACATGGTGACCATATCTTTGGTTTACCAGGCTTTTTATCGAGTCGCTCTTTTCAAGGAAATGAAGAGCAGACTGATATTGATATGTATGGACCGACAGGTATCCGCCAGTTTGTCTTGACGAGTCTGAAAGTATCGGGTTCTCGCCTACCTTACCGCATTCATTTTCATGAGTTTGATGTTGATACGGTAGAAAGGGTGCTTGATACAGATAAATTCACGGTATTTGCAGATCAACTTGACCATACGGTACCCTGTGTCGGCTATCGTGTGATTCAAAAAGATTTGGAAGGAACGTTAGATGCAGAAGCGCTTCGTGCGGTAGGTGTACCATTTGGTCCCCTTTTTGGAAAGATTAAAAATGGTGAAAATGTCATCTTAGAAGACGGCAGAGAAATTGTAGCTAGCGACTATCTTTCTCCTCCGCGACCTGGTAAGGTTGTCACAATCTTAGGGGATACCCGCAAATGCCATGCTAGTGTGCGGCTAGCGGTTAATGCAGATGTATTGGTGCATGAGGCGACTTATGGTAAGGGTGATGAGGTCATCGCTCGAAAACATGGTCATTCGACCAATATGGAGGCAGCCTTGGTGGCAAAAGATGCAGGAGCCAAACGCTTGTTGCTCAACCATATTAGTCCGCGCTTCTTATCTAAGGATATTAGTCAGCTTCGCAAGGATGCAAGTACGATTTTTGAGAATGTCCACATTGTAAAAGATTTGGAAGAGGTTGAAGTGTGAGAAAGATTTTAATAACAGGAGCTTCTGGTGGTCTAGTACAAGAAATGGTGCCACTTTTAGCAGAGGATTTTCTGATTTTATTGGGACGAGATAAGGAAAAATTAGAGCAATTATATGCCTTTCATGAGCAAAAGGTTATTTATGATACAGATCTTCGAGACGAAGAGGCCCTAAAGACCCTCATCCAAAAAGTAGAGCAGGAAATTGGTCGGATTGATATTTTGGTCAATAACGCTGGATATGGGCGGTTTGCGGATTTTGATGAATTTTCAAGTCAAGAAGTACGGGACATGTTTGAAATTAATACCTTTGCCTTGATGACCCTATCTCGCTTGGTCGGTGAGCAGATGAAGCAGGTACAAAAGGGACAGATTATCAATATTGTCAGCATGGCTGGCTTAATTGCGTCAAGTAAATCTTCTGTTTATTCGGCTAGTAAATTTGCAGCAATTGGTTTTTCCAATGCCCTTCGCTTGGAATTGGCTCCTTCACAGGTTGTCGTCACAACCGTCAATCCTGGTCCAATTGCAACGACCTTCTTTGATCAGGCAGATCCAGAGGGAGCCTATTTAGAATCTGTCAAGGCCTTTTTACTACAGCCTAAAGATGTCGCACGTAAGATTGTTTCCGTTATGGGAACGAAAAAGCGAGAATTGAATCTGCCCTGGGTCTTGGCAGTAGCCCATAAATGCTATACCTTGTGGCCTAGCTTAGCTGATTTTTTAGCCCGAACCGTTTTTAATTATAAGTGATTACTATTATGGATGAATGGAACATGGATTAAAAACTATGTAAAAAAGGGACGCAGATGTTCCAACTTTAGTTGGTTACAACTGAGGCTCCCTTTAGTGGGGACGCAGATGTTCCAGCTTTAGTTGATTACAACTGAGACGCCCTTTAGGCATAAGTCTTCCTAGCTCCAAAGGTATAGTATACCTTTGGAGCTGAGTGATAGGAGTTTGCAGAGCAAACTCTCCTCTGATTCTTCGTCAGACTTCCTATTTTGCCGTAGCTGTTACGAGCTTACTCGTCTTACAGATACGGATGCCCTAGGGGTACACTGTGTGCTTTTAACGCTCTCGTATCTTATGAAATTGAACTCGAGCTAAGCACTGTGTGAAAAAGATAAGTCTTCCTAGAGTTTGCTGACTCTTCGTCAGACTTCCTATTTTGCCGTAGCTGTTACGAGCTTACTCGTCTTACAGATACGGATGCCCTAGGGGTACACCGTGTGCTTTTAACGCTCTCGTATCTTATGAAACTGAACTCGAGCTACAACTCACTGACAAAAAGATAAATCTCATTGGTTGCAAGCCAACCTGCTTCGATTTCCTATTTTGTCTAGGAGTTGTTTAACGCTCTCGTATCTTATGAAAGGAGATGGAATGACAAAGTTATGGAGATTAATCTATAGTCGTACTTTTATTGTTCTTTTATTGCTTGGAGTGACGGTTGGAGCTGTTTTATGGACTGTGACCTCGGCGACAGCATTGGCTCCAGCCTTGTTATCTGTTTTACAACTCTTTTCGATTCTTGTAGCGATTTCGGTCATCAACCGGCCTATGAATGCTAGTTTCAAGTTGACCTGGCTTATTTTTATCATTGGTATTCCTATTTTCGGTGCTCTTTTTTACTTTATTTTACAGTCCAATATTGAAACCAAACGCTATCGTAAGACGTTTAAACGGCAGAGTTTGTTGCTCCGCCAGTATGGGCATACCTCTCATAAGGTGCTAAATGCCCTTGCTGAGCAGGATAAGGATCAATTAAAATTAGCCCATTACATGAATCAGTATGTCGGCTATGCCCTTCATGCCAATACAGATGCGACCTATTTTTCATCTGGAGAAGCTAAGTTTGAAGCCTTGTTAAGGGAATTGCGCAAGGCCGAAAAATATATCTTCATGGAATATTTTATCGTTGATTTTGGCTATATGTGGGATTCTATCCTAGAAATTTTAAAGGAAAAGGCAGCTCAAGGTGTAGAAGTTCGTTTTTTGTATGATGGGACCAATTCCTTGACTTTGTTGCCCTATACCTATTATAAAACCCTGAGAAAATATGGTATTAAAGCTAAGGTCTTTTCTCAGATTATCCCAGCCTTATCCACTGTGCAAAACAATCGTGACCACCGAAAAATTGCGGTCATAGACGGGAAGGTGGCCTTTACCGGTGGTGTCAATATTGCAGATGAGTACATCAACCGCAAAGAGCGCTTTGGTCATTGGAAAGATGCGGCGATTATGGTCAAGGGAGAAGCGGTTGCCAATTTTACTCTCATGTTCTTGCAGATGTGGAATTTCAATGAAAAGACACAAAATAATGATTTGACCTACCTGAAAGACCACCATGACCAAGAAAAGGCAATCGTTGACTCAGAAGGCTTTTTCTTGCCCTATGGGGAAAGTCCATTTGACGGAGATGAGGTGGCAAAGCGTGTCTGCTTGGATATGATTCAGTCAGCTACCAAGTATATCTATATCATGACTCCTTATCTTGTCTTGGATGATGAAATGATGGACAATTTGACTTATGCAGCCAAACGTGGGGTAACTGTCCGCTTGCTCTTGCCTCATATTTATGATAAGCAGTCGGCTTATCTGGCGGCTCGAACAGATTTTCCAACCTATTTGGAAGCAGGCGTTGAGATTTATGAATACACACCTGGTTTTGTCCATTCTAAGGTGGTCCTTGTTGATGATAAAAAAGCAACGGTTGGTACGGTCAATATGGATTTTCGTAGTTTCTATCTCAATTTTGAATGTGGTCTGTATATCTACAAACACCGTCAAGTCCTAGCAGATATTCACAAGGATTTTGAAGAATCCTTTGCCAAGTCAGAGCGTATTACCCTCATCGATTTTGCTCGAACTTATCCGTGGTATAAGCGCTTTGCAGGCGCATTTATGAAGATTATCGCTCCCCTCTTATAAGAAGAAAGTTCCTTGGTGCTCCAACACCAAGGCTTTTTTAGTACTAGGCGTGTTTCCTAGAAGCAAATTTTTTAAAGGGAAATGGCCTATTTTATAAGTGAAAACGGTTTATTTTATGGTAAAATAGGAACTAGATAGATGATGTTGTAGTTCGGCTGAACAGTCGCTTACGGTTAGACAATTCATGAAAAAAACGTGGTTCTTTCAACTCATCATGATTGGGCTATTCATTTGGAATTTGCTGAATCAGAGTAGCCCCTTTAATCCATTTTTTCATCTAGTTGTCTTACTGTTATGTTATATGGTTGGTTTTATCAAAGTGATGAAGGGATAGAAAAGGAGAAGGAATATGGAAAAACAACTACAAAAAGGGAATTGGCTTGTTATCACCCTTGATATTGCGCTCTTTTTTGCATGGATTATTGGAAAGAGAAGTAGCTTTCCTTATTTTATTATCTGTGCAATTCTTGTCTTTATAGGGACTCTAGTTCTTACCATCTTTTGAGACAGAAGGGGATTTCTTATCACTGGCCTCCATATCAAAAATGGATGATTGGAGTGACCTTCTTGGCGACCCTTGTTCTTTCGGTGCTTGACGGTCAGACCCCAGTGCAATTTTGCTCGACCTTTTTTATGTTTTTGACAGGGGTGGTCTTACAGGCCTATCCCAATCGTGAAGGATATAAGCAGGCTATTTCATCTGAAATCAGCTAGTGATGGATTTCTTGAAAGACAAACTATAAGAAAAGTCAAGTTTAATTTTTTAGATTGTTGTTTTCTTGTAATGAGTTTGAAGGTAAGCTGAAAAGCCTTTGAAAGACGTCGAATTTTCAAAGGTATGTACTATTGAATTTTATCCTTACCTTAGCCTCTTCTCGTCAAAAGGTATGTCATGCTTAAGCAAGTAAAAGATTACTCGAATAAGCTTTTTAGCGACATGTGTGATAGCCACATTGTAGTGTTTCCCTTGTTCCAGCTTAAGACTAAGGAACTGTCTAAATTGGGGCGAATAGCGAGTACATGCTTTTGCGGCCTGTAAGATTGCCCATCGTAGATGTGGGGAACCTCTTTTGACCATCTTTCCCGTCATCTCCATCTGCCCAGATTGGTAAATGGCTGGCTCTAAACCAGCGAATGCCTGGAGTTGAGCAGGGTTGTCAAAGGTATGGATGTTCCTTATCTCGGCTAGAATAACAGCCTCTAGACGATTTCCAATCCCCGTAACAGTGGTGATGACCGACTTGATGTCAGCCATCAGTTCATCAATCTGCGTCTCTGCGGTCTTGATAAGCCTGTTATAGTGCTGGATGTTCTCGATAATCTCTCTGAGTTCAAACTCACGGGCTAGTGAGCTTGTTCCGATGGAAGATGGAGCGATGTCGAGAATATCCTTGATTTTATGGGCTGATAGCCTCTTGATGTCAAGGAGGTTATCGAATCCCGCCTGTACCATTTTCTCAGGGCTAGGGTAGCGTGAGAGGAGCTCGTAGGCATAGTCAGAATGCTTTCCGATAAGTTTATCCAACTCAGGGAAGATGATGTCAATGCACTTGGTATACTGGACTTTCCAGTCAGTTTGTTTCTTCTTGAGTCGGTTAAGGTGTCTGGTTAGGATTTTCAACTCTTCTTGTCGTTTATCGTGTTTGAACTGTTCCCGATTTGGGTCAGATAAGAGTTTTAAGGCAATGACACGAGCGTCCTTCTTGTCTGTTTTAGTCTTTCTAAGTGATAAGGACTTGGCGAATTCCTTGATGAGTAGCGGATTGTAGGTATAAACCTGATAATGGTGTTCATGTAGGAAGTTCAAGAGGTTAAAGGTATAGTGTCCTGTATCTTCCAGAGCGATGAGACAGTCTTGGTTGAGCTGTTTGAGAGATTGATGTAGTAAGTCAAAACCAGCTCTGCTATTTGACACCGTCAAAGATGTGAGAATGGTCTTTCCTTTGTCGTTTAAGACAGCGATATCGTGTTTATTTTTAGCGACATCAATGCCAATATAAAGCATAGGTCATACCTCCGTATCATGTATTCAAGTCCACTTGGTTATCCACGAACTTTTTGCCTTGTGACCTTACACGAGATAAAACGTCTAGCGTTATCAAACTCATTACCAATTGAAACAAAAAGCTGTGGTTAGAGCCTTTCACAAATCGTCTAGCGATTGGAGGTGATAAACTAATCCACAGTGGCTTATTCCAAGTGTAGCACTTGGGCTTTGGCAGTAGCTAACTGCACTAAATCTAATATAAGGAGATTTTAATGATTTTTGAGAAGATGATGTCATTTTTTGCTGCTACCTTGGGCTATTTTGTCTCTGCTCTGATTTGCTGGCAGCTGAACCAAGGAGATTTTCACCAACATCAGCTAGTCTATATTGTGGGCAATAGCCTGCTTGTCTTGCTTCTCCTCTATGTGATTTCCAAAGGGAAGATTGCGACCTTAGAGCTTCCAAGCTGGTCGGACTTGGGACTGGTCGTTCTTGCCTTTCTAGCTCTCTTCTTGTTTGACGTGGTGTATACGAATGTTATTTCCTTTCAGTCAGGAGCAGCTCGGGAAGTCCATGATACAATAGTACAGGGGATTAGCCTTTCCTTCTTCATCGATGTTTGCTTTTTTGGTCCAATCCGCGAGGAAATCTTGACGCGAGGTTTTTTGCAAAAAGGTGTCTGTAACAATAGTTGGTGGGGCTTGTTGCTAGCAGCTACCTATTTCTCTATCCTACATGGGCCTGAAAATAGTGCCACTTTTCTATACTACGGAGTCATGGGGGCGACGTTTGGCTGGCTTCATAAGAAGTCAGATAATTTAGTGTTGCCGATATTGCTACATATTGCTTGGAACAGCATGGTGATGTTCTTTGTACTGCGTCATTAGGGACAGGGAGATAACTTCCTGCCTTTTTCGTTTTCCAATAGCTGACGATAACTCTGCTTCGTGATATAATGATAGACAAACATCATACTCATGTAACATCATTGAATTCTTGATGTTCAAAGGGTATAAGGAGAATGATCGTGATACAATCAACTTATGAATGGACCTTGGTTCCGACAATTTCAGATCAAGCCTTTGTTAAAGCAGCCAAAAAAGAGGGCTTGGACTCGGTGGCAGCAAATGTGCTGTATACGAGAGGAATCCAGACAGAAGAAGCGCTAAAGAAATTTTTACAACCGAGCTTGGACGACTTGCATGATCCCTATTTACTCTATGGAATGGATAAGGCTGTGGAGCGGATTCGTCAGGCTATTCAGGCAAATGAACTGATTTTGGTCTACGGTGACTATGATGCAGACGGCATGACTTCAGCGTCCATTGTTAAAGAAGCCTTGGAAGAACTTGGTGCAGAATGCATGGTCTATCTGCCGAATCGCTTTACAGACGGTTATGGTCCCAATCAGTCGGTTTACAAGTATTTTATTGAGCAACAGGGCGTTTCTCTCATTGTCACAGTTGACAATGGTGTGGCAGGGCATGAGGCTATAGACTATGCCCAGAGTGTCGGTGTTGATGTCATCGTAACAGACCACCACTCACTTCCTGAAACCCTGCCTGAGGCCTATGCCATTATCCATCCCGAACATCCAGACGGAGCCTATCCTTTTCCTTTCTTAGCAGGCTGTGGAGTAGCTTTTAAGCTAGCCTGTGCTTTGTTGGAGACGGTGCAGGTGGAATGGCTTGATTTGGTTGCCATTGGGACAATCGCCGATATGGTTAGTTTGACAGATGAAAACCGTGTCTTGGTCAAGTATGGTCTTTCCATGCTCAAACAAACAGAGCGAATTGGTTTGCAGGAGTTGATGGCTCTAGCTGAGATTCAAGCAGACATACTAGATGAGGAAACCATTGGCTTTCAACTGGCTCCGCGTTTAAATGCCCTAGGGCGTTTGGATGATCCTAATCCTGCTATTGACTTGTTGACAGGATTTGATGAGGAAGAAGCGCAAGCAATTGCCCAGCTGATTGACCATAAAAATGGCGAGCGCAAAGCGATTGTCCAAGCTATTTATGATGAAGCAAAGACAATGGTTAACAAGGAAAAGCCGGTTCAAGTCTTGGCTCAGGAAGGCTGGAATCCCGGTGTATTAGGTATTGTCGCAGGTCGGTTATTGGAAGAATTACAGCAGCCGATTATTGTATTGTCCATTGAAGACGGAAAAGCAAAGGGCTCTGCTCGGTCGGTTGCCGCAATTGATATTTTTGAAGCCTTGCAAGCTCATCGTGATTTATTTATCGCCTTTGGTGGGCATGCAGGTGCGGCAGGAATGACCTTGGAAGTGGACAAGCTAGATGCATTATCTGAAGCTCTTTCTGACTACATCCTTGATAATGGGTTGGATCAGGTTCGTAAGGGCGAGTTGTGCCTTGATGAGGAATTGGATTTGGAGGAGTTATCGCTTGATACCCTAAAATCATTTGAGAAATTAGCTCCCTATGGCATGGACAATAAAAAGCCGGTCTTTTATCTTAAACATGTTCAGGTCGAATCCGCTCGTACGATGGGGCAACAAAATGCTCATCTCAAATTCCGAATCAGTAAGGGGAAGGCTAGTTTTGATGTTCTTGCCTTTGGCATGGGACAGTTTGCTTTAGAAATTGGGCAGAGTAAAGACCTAGAACTGGCTGTTAGTCTGTCAGTCAATCAATGGAATGGACAGACCACCTTACAATTGATGCTGGTTGACTTGCGGGTAGAGGGGGTTCAGCTCTACAATCTGCGCAGTAAGAAAACACGTTTTCCAGCAGACCTGGTCGTGGTGGATTTTGCACAAGAAATCCCAGATGTGACGGGACAAAAAGCGATTGGAATTGCGACAGTTCCAGACGATATCCAAGTCCTCAAGGATTTCTTGCAAGCGAATGACTTTCAAGCCATTTATTTTAAAAATGAGATGGCACAGCCTTATTATTTGGATGGTTATGGTAGCAGGGAGCAATTTGCGCGCCTTTACAAGACCATTTATCAGTTTAAGGAATTTGATGTGCGCTACAAATTAAAAGAATTGGCAGCTTATTTGAAAATGAAAGAACATCTCTTAATTAAGATGATTCAGATTTTCCAAGAATTGGACTTTGTTACGATTACAGATGGGGTCATGAGGGTCAATAAAGAGGCAGAAAAACGAGAGATTAGCAGCAGTAGTATTTACCAACAGTTGAAAAAACAGGTCGAAGAACAAGAACTACTGGCACTTGGGACAGTCCAAGAAATCTATGCTTACCTAATGGAGAAAACAGTCTGAGAACTTCATTTCAAAATCTCCCAAATACGGAAAAAACATGGTATAATAAAGAGTAATGCTCTTGACGATTTTTGAGATAGTCGGAGCACAAAACAACTAAAAAGTGAGAATACGATGAATTTAAAAGATTATATTGCTTCTATTGAAAACTATCCGCAAGAAGGGATTACCTTCCGTGATATTAGCCCTTTGATGGCTGACGGAAATGCCTATAGCTATGCTGTTCGTGAGATTGTCCAATATGCAACAGATAAGAAAATTGATATGATTGTAGGGCCTGAAGCGCGTGGGTTTATTGTGGGTTGTCCAGTCGCTTTTGAGCTTGGAATTGGCTTTGCCCCAGTTCGTAAGCCAGGGAAATTACCACGCGAAGTGATTTCAGCAGATTACGAAAAAGAATACGGTGTTGATACCCTCACTATGCACTCAGATGCGATTAAGCCAGGTCAACGTGTCTTGATTGTGGATGATTTATTGGCAACTGGTGGAACAGTGAAGGCGACGATTGACATGATTGAACGCCTAGGTGGAATCGTTGCAGGCTGTGCCTTTTTGATTGAATTGGATGATCTTAAAGGCCGCGAAGCGATTGGCGATTATGATTACAAGGTCTTGATGCATTATTGATAGTGTCATTCAGTTTGGCATTAGGTCGTTAGCGTATCTTATATAGTTTAAAACTATAAGGATTACTATTTTTCTTCTAATTGCAAGGTATACCCTCCTGTTATATAATAGACAAAAGGAGGAGGGAAGTATGCCGATTACATTAAAAAAATCATTACCAGCTGTCGAACAACTAAAAGCAGAAAACATCTTTGTCATGGACGATGATCGCGCAACGCATCAGGATATTCGTCCTTTGAATATCTTGATTTTAAATTTGATGCCACAAAAGATTGTGACAGAAACACAGTTGTTGCGCCTCTTGGCCAATACACCTCTACAATTGGAAATTGACTTTCTCTACATGGCTAGTCACGAGTCAAAGACGACTCAAGCAGCTCACATGGAGGAGTTCTACCATACGTTTGATGAAGTCAAAGATCGTTATTTTGATGGTTTGATTGTGACAGGGGCTCCTGTTGAGAATTTGGCGTTTGAAGAAGTGGACTACTGGGAGGAACTGGTAGAGGTTTTCCGTTGGGCAAAGCAGCATGTCTATTCGACCTTGCATATTTGCTGGGGTGCCCAAGCAGGTCTTTATGCTCGCTATGGGATTGAAAAGCATAGCCTGCCTAAGAAGTTATCCGGAGTTTATTGCCAGGAAGTAGTGGCTGATCGCAATCCCTTGATGAGAGGTTTTGATGATGAGTTTCGCTCGCCTCATTCTCGTCACACAGATGTGAAAGTAGAAGATTTGGAGCGATTAGATAATCTGCATGTCTTGGCAAGAGGAGAAGAGGTTGGTGTCTCTATTGTTGCAAGTAGTGACTTACGTGAGGTGTATAGCTTTGGGCATTTGGAGTATGACCGCGATACCCTTGCAAAAGAATACGAAAGAGACTGTCTAGCCGGTCTACAACCAGACCTTCCAGAACATTATTTCAAACAGGATGATCCAAACTCACGTCCAGCCTTATCATGGAATCTTCCAGCAGCCCAGTTTTTTACTAACTGGATTAACTACGCTGTCTATCAAGAAACGCCGTATGATTGGCAGATTTTTGAGCAATCTGCCTTATCAGCTAGCCTATAAAGAGGAACTATGAATTATTTACAGCAATTTCAGAAGGGCTATTTGGTCTTACCACCAGATTTGCTCTTTCATTTCAAGGATTTATTTCCCTCAGCCGATGATTATGTGGTCTGGCAATTCTTCTTTTATCAAAATACAACGAATATAGAAGGATTGGCTCCGAGTCAGATTGCCGAGGCCTGTGGAAAGACGGTTTCTGAAATCAATCGTTCCATTGAACACTTACAAGAAGCAGGTCTGCTTGATTTTAAAACGATTAATTTATCGGGTGAAATTGAGATGATTTTTGATGCTTCCCCTGCTTTGGAAAAACTAGATGCTTTGCTACAACCCAAGGAATCAGGGTATGGACCAACAGCGATTGGCTATGACTTGAAGCAATTGGTTACAGAGTTTGAGGCAGAATTGGGTAGATTGTTGTCTCCGCTTGAATTGGAAGATTTACAAAAAACAGTAGGTGATGATCAAGTTGCGCCAGAACTAGTGCGCGAAGCTCTTCGTGAGGCTGTATTTAATAACAAGACAAATTGGAAATACATCCAAGCTATTTTAAGAAACTGGCGTCGTGAGGGAATCACGACAGTCGCCCAAGTTGAGGCCAAGCGTGCCGAGCGAGAAGGACAGCTTCCTCGAAATGTCGCTGTATCATCCGATTTCTTAGAAGCCATGGATTATTGGAAAGAGTAGAAAATGAATCAGAAAATCTCAAAACGTTTAGAAACAGTGGCAAGTTTTGTACCACAGGGGGCTCGTTTGGTAGATGTAGGGAGTGACCATGCTTATCTCCCTCTTTTTTTGGTAGAAAACGCAGTGATTTCTTACGCCATTGCAGGAGAAGTCGTACAAGGACCCTATCAATCCGCCCTGCAACATGTCAGAGAATCAGGCTATGTTCAGCAGATTGAGGTGCGCTTGGCGAATGGACTTGCTGCCTTTGAACAAGCAGACCAGATGACAACTATTACCATTGCCGGTATGGGTGGTCGTTTAATTGCAGATATCTTGGAAGCTGGGAAAGGTCAGTTGGAAGGAATTGAACGGCTTATCTTACAACCAAATAATCGAGAAGATGATGTGAGAGAATGGCTGGAAGCACATCATTTTAGGCTAGTTGCAGAAACCATGGTCGCAGAAAATGGGAAGTTCTATGAGATTCTTGTCGCAGAGCCTGGGGAACAGTCGCTGACAGCCCTGGAGAAACGGTTTGGCCCCTATCTCTTACAAGAGATTTCTCCTGTTTTTCAGCAAAAATGGGAGCGCGAAGCTGACAAATTGCAGCATGCCTTGGCACAAATTCCGACAGAGCATAGCCTAGAACGTGCCCGCATTGAGGAAAAGATTCAGCAAATCAAGGAGGTTTTACATGTTAGCAAGTAAAGTGATTGAACGATATCAGGCTTTTTGTCCTCCGAGTCTGTCCCTGGAGGGCGATGTATCAGGTCTTCAGATTGGAACCTTACAGAAAGAAATAAAGAAGGTTATGGTGGCACTCGACATTCGTGAAACAACGGTCGCTGAAGCGATTGACAAAAAGGTAGACTTGATTATCGTCAAACATGCCCCAATTTTTCGTCCGTTAAAGGACTTAGTGGCAGATGACTTGCAAACGAAAATTTGCCTTGATTTGATCAAGCATGATATTGCAGTTTATGTTAGCCATACCGATATTGATGTGGTTTCGGGTGGGCTAAATGACTGGTTTTGTGACCTGTTAGATATCAAGGATACAGACTATCTGCACGAAACACAGGAAGGTTATGGGCTTGGTCGGATTGGAAGAGTTGAGCAGCAGACTCTAGAAGAATTGGCGTTCAAGGTGAAGCGAGTCTTTGGTTTGGATGCGGTTCGCTTGGTGACCTACGGCCATCAGGCCCAACAATATGTAGAACGAGTAGCTATTTGTGGTGGTAGTGGTGGCAGTTTTTACAAGGATGCACTTGCAAAAGGAGCAGATGTCTATATCACAGGAGATATTTACTACCATACGGCTCAAGAAATGCTAACACAGGGCTTGCTTGCTATCGATCCAGGGCATCATATTGAGGTACTCTTTGTGGAAAAAATTGCCCAAGAATTACAGAAATGGAAAACAGAAGAAGGCTGGGATATCACTATTGAGGCTTCAACCGTCTCAACCAATCCGTTTCGCCATTTGTAACGTAGCTATCCTTGGAGCAAGAAGTGACATTTATAGTGAAAAATGGTAGAATAGTAAAAAACACGGAAAGGCTTTCGCAACTATGAAAGGTATTATTCTCGCAGGAGGGTCAGGTACTCGTTTGTATCCCTTGACTCGTGCAGCATCGAAACAATTGATGCCCATTTATGATAAACCCATGGTTTACTATCCCCTCTCAACCCTTATGTTGGCAGGAATTAAGGATATTTTAATTATTTCGACACCAACTGATCTACCTCGTTTTGAGGAAATGTTAGGAGATGGATCTGAGCTTGGGATTTCACTTTCTTATGCCGTTCAGCCAAGTCCAGATGGTCTTGCTCAGGCCTTTATTATCGGAGAAGAATTTATCGGTGACGACAGGGTTGCACTAATTCTTGGAGACAATATCTATCATGGAAATGGTTTGACCAAGATGTTGCAACGGGCAGCCAGCAAGGAAAAAGGTGCAACTGTTTTTGGCTATCAAGTCAAAGATCCAGAACGCTTTGGTGTTGTGGAATTTGATGCGGATATGAATGCCATTTCGATTGAAGAAAAACCGGAGCAGCCAAAATCAAATTTTGCTGTAACAGGTCTTTATTTCTATGACAATGATGTGGTAGAGATTGCCAAAAATATTCAGCCGTCTCCTCGTGGAGAATTAGAAATCACAGATGTGAATAAGGCTTATTTGGAACGTGGCGACTTGTCTGTTGAGTTGATGGGGCGTGGTTTTGCTTGGCTTGATACTGGGACACATGAGAGTTTGTTAGAAGCAGCGCAATACATCGAAACGGTTCAGCGTTTGCAAAATGTTCAAGTGGCAAATCTTGAAGAAATTGCCTATCGCATGGGCTACATTACCAAGGAGCAAGTTTATGAACTCGCTCAACCATTGAAGAAAAATGAATACGGACAATACTTGCTCCGTCTGATTGGAGAGGCCTAATGACAGAGAATTTTTTTGGTAAGACCTTAGCAGCTAGAAAGATTGATGCTATTCCTGGCATGTTAGAGTTTGACATTCCTGTTCATGGGGACAATCGTGGTTGGTTTAAGGAGAATTTTCAAAAAGAGAAAATGCTACCCTTAGGATTTCCAGAGACTTTCTTTGCGGAAGGAAAATTGCAAAACAATGTCAGCTTTTCTCGTAAGCATGTCTTGCGTGGACTTCATGCAGAGCCTTGGGACAAATACATTTCTGTCGCAGATGGTGGAAAAGTACTTGGTTCTTGGGTTGATTTACGTGAGGGAGATACGTTTGGAAATGTCTACCAGACAGAGATTGATGCGAGTAAGGGTATTTTTGTTCCGCGTGGTGTGGCAAATGGTTTTCAAGTCCTATCTGATACGGTAGCCTACAGCTACTTGGTGAACGATTACTGGGCCTTGGAATTAAAACCAAAATACGCCTTTGTCAACTATGCAGATCCAAGTTTGGGCATCAAATGGGAAAATCTTGAGGCAGCAGAAGTATCTGAGGCTGATAAGAATCACCCAATGCTCCAGGATGTTAAACCATTGAAAAAAGAAGATTTGTAGGATGTATCATCGTTTTTTAGAGATTGCGCAAGCCTTAAATGAATTGGGAATTATTCCTCTTTTAATGGGATCAGTTGGTCTAGAGCAGCGAACAGGTAGAAGTTGGGCGGCTCGTGATTTGGATATTCATGTCCCCAGTGATCCTAGGGGTTGGGAAGCTCCTGATGAAGAGCGAATTTATCGAACAACTGAATTGATTGCAATGATGGAACAACTAGGTTATACCTTGGTAGATCGCCACGAACATGAATTTCAAAAGGAAGATTGTTCAGTAGAATTCGGTGGTCTTCATTCGCTCCCAGCTTTTGCAGGTATTCCACTAGAAGAATTAGAGGAGATAAGAGATGGCGATGTCCGCTATTATTTGCCCACTCTAGAGCAATATCTAAACATCTATCAAGCATCTTCCAAAGACAGTTATCGTAATGATAAGAATAATCAAAAAGACTTTGCTAAAATTGCATATTTAAAAGAAGTATTAAAAAAATAAGCCTAGCTCAGTCAAAACAATAGAACAGTTATCGGAGAAATCATGTCTGAATTTAAAAATATTATCGTCACAGGTGGAGCTGGTTTTATCGGCTCAAACTTTGTACATTATGTCTATAATAATCATCCAGATGTCCATGTGACAGTCTTGGATAAGTTAACCTATGCTGGAAACCGTGCCAATCTAGTTGAGATTCTAGGTGAGCGTGTTGAGCTTGTGGTTGGCGATATTGCTGACAGTGAGTTGGTTGATCAGTTAGCAGCAAAAGCAGATGCGATTGTTCACTATGCCGCAGAAAGCCACAATGACAATTCACTGAATGACCCAAGTCCCTTCATTCATACGAACTTTATCGGAACTTATACTCTGTTAGAAGCAGCACGTAAATACGATATTCGCTTCCACCATGTGTCAACAGATGAGGTTTATGGGGACCTTCCGCTTCGCGAAGATTTACCAGGTCATGGTGAGGGCCCAGGTGAGAAATTCACGGCTGAAACCAAATACAATCCAAGTTCACCGTATTCATCAACCAAGGCAGCTTCTGACTTGATTGTGAAGGCTTGGGTACGTTCATTTGGTGTCAAAGCAACGATTTCTAACTGTTCAAACAACTACGGACCTTACCAACACATTGAAAAATTCATTCCACGCCAAATTACCAATATTTTGAGCGGTATCAAGCCAAAATTATATGGTGAAGGAAAAAATGTCCGTGACTGGATTCATACTAATGACCATTCCTCTGGTGTGTGGACGATTTTGACCAAGGGTGAAATTGGCGAAACCTATCTAATTGGTGCTGACGGTGAGAAGAACAACAAGGAAGTCTTGGAGTTGATCTTAGAGAAAATGGGTCAACCTGCTGATGCCTACGACCACGTGACAGACCGCGCTGGTCACGACCTACGTTATGCGATCGATGCAAGCAAACTCCGCGATGAGCTTGGTTGGAAACCAGAATTTACCAACTTTGAAGCAGGTCTGGAAGAAACGATCAAATGGTATACAGACCATGCAGATTGGTGGCAGGCTGAAAAAGAAGCTGTTGAAGCTAACTATGCGAAAACACAGAAGGTGATTAAATAAGGAGGAGAGGTATCCTATATAGGTAGTAGGGTACCTTTTATAAGTATGATTCGAAAAATCTATTCATACTCAATGAAAATCAAAGTTAGCATTATTGCAACTTACCTAGATGGTTCGGACGTAAACGAATCCAGTGGATTCGTTTAGCCCGAACCTAGAAAGAAAGGAGTGAGGCCAATCGATTTCTTTGAAATCGTAATTGAGTCTCGCTCCTTTTCTACTGCTCTAAAATAGGAATAGAAGCTGTAAAGAAACTGTAATACGTAGCCTGATTTGTCATCATTGTGTAACGTTTTCTCTATGATTTTTTGATATAATGATACAATGCTTATAAAGGGGAGGAATCAGAATGCAGTCTCGCAACGTAACGATTCTTTTATTTGGAATCTATCTCATGTTTTTGACATGGATTATTTTGTTTAAATTAGACATTTTTTCCACTCTCCAGCTGGCTTATATCGGCTCACGAGAGTCTAGTATCAATTTGATTCCTTTTGCAGGGACAGCTATGTATAATGGGATGCTGGATTTTCAAGAAATCGGCTTAAATGTCCTATGTTTTGTTCCCTTTGGAATCTACCTGGAAATGTTAAATCGAACAGCTACTTGGGGCAAAAATCTTAGCCTTATGATAGCGGTTAGTCTAGCCTATGAAGTACTTCAATACACGTTTAGAATAGGTGTAGCAGATGTGACAGACATTCTTGCTAATGGCTTTGGTGGTGCAATTGGTATCAACATCATGTATGTTTTGACCAGCATTTGGCGTGAAAAAACCTATGAGCGAGTCAATCAACTGGCTTTGCTACTGACGATTTTAGTAGCTAGTCTGCTCTTTTTGATTTAGATATTGCAAAGTTTACTATTTTTGTTACAATAAAAGAAATGAATCTAAAAGAACAAATCATCGCCTTATCGAAGGAAATTGGTATTTCGAAGATTGGCTTTACAACAGCTGACGATTTTGCCTATTTGGAGAAATCCTTGCGGGCTGCAGTCGAAGAAGGGCGTACATCAGGCTTTGAGCATAAAAACATTGAAGAACGCATCCAGCCCAAATTGAGCCTAGCCTCTGCTAGGACCATTATCTCGATTGCCGTTGCTTACCCAAGAAGGCTACCACAAAAACCGCAGAAAACCCAGTATAAACGAGGGAAAATTACGCCCAATTCTTGGGGCCTAGATTACCACTATATTTTACAGGACAAGTTGGAACGCTTGGCGCGTGGCATTGAAGAATTGACGGCTAATTTTGAATATAAGGGCATGGTAGATACCGGTGCACTTGTTGATACAGCGGTCGCAAGACGGGCAGGTATAGGCTTTATTGGTAAAAATGGCCTGGTCATTTCAAAGGAATTTGGTTCCTACATGTTTTTGGGCGAACTTATTACCAATTTAGAAATAGAGCCTGATCAACCAGTTGACTATGACTGTGGGGACTGCAATCGTTGTGTGACAGCCTGCCCCACATCTTGTTTGATTGGGGATGGAACCATGAATGCCAAACGTTGTCTGTCCTTTCAGACCCAAGATAAGGGCATGATGGATCTTGAATTTCGAAAGAAAATCAAGACGGTCATCTATGGCTGTGATATTTGTCAGATTTGCTGCCCCTATAATAAGGGAATTGACAGTCCACCAGTTGTGGACATTGACCCTGATTTGGCTGAGCCAGAACTCATTCCCTTTTTGGAGTTGTCAAATGGCCAGTTTAAGGAAAAATTTGGCATGATTGCTGGTAGCTGGCGTGGAAAAAATATTCTTCAGCGAAATGCCATTATCGCACTTGCCAATGCAAATGACAAATCGAGCGTCCCAAAACTTTTAGAAATTATTGATAAAAAGCAAAATCCGATTCACATGGCAACGGCAATTTGGGCGCTTAGTCAGCTGGTCAAACAACCCAATGAGGAGTTGATTTCCTTTATCGAAGACATTACCAGTGACCATCCAGATGTCCTAGCAGAGCGCGAAGTCTTTCTAACACTCGCTAAAAAGCCACAAGTATGATATAATAAAAAGAATATAGAAAATGAGGTATTTATGGATATAGCAGAAATTCGACAAAAAATAGACGAGCTAGAAGCCAAATTAAACTCATTCAGGGGGTCTCTTTGACTTAGAAGGTTTGGAAGAAGAAATTGCCATCTTGGAAAACAAGATGACCGAACCTGACTTTTGGAATGATAATTTGGCAGCTCAGAAAACATCTCAAGAGCTCAATGAATTAAAAGCTACGTATCAGAATTTTCATCAGATGATGGAATTACTTGATGAAGCGGGGATTCTCATGGAATTTTTAGCAGAAGATGATTCTGTTCAAGAAGAACTAGAAGAAAAGCTGTTGGAATTAGACAAATTGATGACGAGCTATGAGTTAACTCTTCTTTTATCTGATCCTTATGATAGCAATAATGCTATTTTAGAAATCCATCCTGGATCAGGTGGTACAGAGGCACAGGACTGGGGAGAAATGCTGTTACGAATGTATACACGCTTTGGGAATGCCAAAGGTTTCAAGGTGGAAACCTTAGACTATCAAGCAGGAGATGAAGCAGGGATTAAATCTGTTACGCTCAGTTTTACAGGGCCTAATGCCTACGGTTTGCTCAAGTCTGAAATGGGGGTCCACCGCTTAGTGCGTATCTCACCATTTGATTCGGCGAAACGCCGTCACACCTCCTTTACATCAGTGGAAGTCATGCCAGAATTGGATGACACGATTGAAATTGAGATTCGTGACGATGAGATAAAAATGGATACCTTCCGTAGTGGCGGTGCTGGTGGACAGAACGTCAATAAGGTATCAACAGGGGTTCGTCTGACCCATATCCCGACAGGCATTGTGACTCAATCGACTGTTGATCGTACCCAATATGGAAACAGAGATCGTGCCTTGAAATTGCTGCAAGCCAAGCTCTATCAATTGGAGCAAGAAAAGAAAGCAGCTGAAGTGGATTCCTTAAAAGGGGATAAAAAGGAAATTACCTGGGGCAGTCAGATTCGTTCCTATGTTTTTACTCCCTATACCATGGTCAAAGATCACCGCACAGGCTATGAAGTTGCTCAGGTAGATAAGGTCATGGACGGAGATATTGAAGGATTTATCGATGCCTATCTCAAATGGCGTATTAGCTAAAATAAAAAGAAAGGACTGTCTTAGACAGAGTACCTTATGAGAATTATCGAAATGAAAGACGTTTCCAAGAAATATGGAAACGGGACGACTGCACTTCGAGGAGTGTCTGTCAATGTTGAATCAGGAGAGTTTGCCTATATTGTAGGACCTTCTGGTGCCGGGAAATCAACTTTTATCAAGCTCTTGTATCGTGAAGAAAAGTTGGATAAAGGTTCGCTTAAGGTTGGAAAATTCAATCTTGCTAAAATCAAGAAAAAAGATGTCCCAATGCTACGCCGTAGTGTTGGAGTTGTCTTCCAGGATTATAAACTGCTTCCAAAGAAGACGGTATTTGAAAATATCGCCTATGCCATGGAAGTTATTGGTGAGAAACCACGTAATATTAAAAAGCGGGTTATGGAAGTCCTAGATTTAGTTGGTTTGAAGCATAAGATTCGCTCGTTTCCAAATGAATTATCCGGTGGGGAGCAACAGCGGATTGCAATTGCTCGTGCGATTGTGAATAATCCCAAAGTTTTAATTGCCGATGAGCCAACGGGAAACTTGGACCCTGAGAATTCTTGGGAAATTATGAATCTTTTGGAGCGGATCAACCTCCAAGGAACGACGATTTTGATGGCAACGCATAATAGCCAAATCGTAAATACACTTCGCCATCGCGTTATCGCAATCGAAGACGGTCGAGTGGTACGTGATGAAGTAGAAGGAGAGTATGGATACGATGATTAGACGATTTTTTAGACATTTTATTGAGTCCTTAAAAAGCCTTAAGCGAAATGGTTGGATGACGATTGCTGCCATTTCATCAGTGACCATCACTCTTACACTAGTTGGTCTCTTTGCTTCCGTCATCTTGAATGCAACGAAATTAACCTCTGACTTAACCAATAATGTCCGTGTCAATGTGTACTTACGGGCAAATTCAACAGATAATCAGAAAACGATTGTCAATGACCAAGGACAGACGGTTGAAAATCCTGATTACCAATCAGTTTATAAACAAATCCTGTCTTTAGACAATGTGAAAAGTATTGATTATTCTAGTAAAGAAGAACAGTTAAATCACTTAACAGAGACTTTGGGCTCTACATGGAACCTTTTTAAAGGAGATGCGAATCCGCTTTATGATGCCTATATCATTGAAACAACAGACCCTCAATATGTGAAATCCGTTGGAAAAGAAATTGCTAAAATTGATGGTGTGACAGAGGTTCGTGATGGAGAAGTTGAGACAGAGCGGATTTTCAAGCTCAACAGCCTTGTTAAAACATGGGGCTTTGCGGCAACCGGTCTCTTGCTCTTTACAGCAGTATTTTTGATTTCCAATACCATTCGAATTACCATCATCTCTCGCAGTCGTGAGATTCAGATTATGCGTTTGGTAGGAGCAAAGAACAGCTATATTCGTGGTCCATTCTTGTTTGAAGGGGCATGGGTTGGCTTACTTGGTGCAATTGTACCGTCTGCTTTAGTTTATTTCGCTTATCAGATGCTCTATAATTCTGTCAATGCAAGTTTAGCATCACAGAATTTATCATTGATTGATATGCAAATCTTTGTCCCAGCGATGATTGCGATTCTATTTGTACTAGGGATTGTCATCGGTGCATTGGGATCAGTTATTTCCATGAGAAGATTCTTGAAAATTTAAGAACACAAAAACGAAAGTTCAGCTAACTTTCGTTTCAGACCGAAGACAAACTAGCCCTTAAACTAGTTTGTCTTTTTGTTTGCTGTGTTATTTTTGAAAAAAGTAGTCTAAAAGAGTAGATTAGGGCAACATAAAAAGGCCTTCCTGCCCTTATTTTCACCAGTTTTTTGAGATTAAGGCACGCCAAAGTCAGCCCAACCTTATCTCGCATTTTGGGCTTACCAATTTCTCTTGTATAGCGGAGATTATGGTATTCTTTAGCCGTCCCAAAGAGTCGCTCTATCGTCTCCTTGCGGTGCTGATATCGCTCTTTCATCCCTCTTTGGTGGCGAATCTCTTCACAAATCTCCATGTAACCTTTCCAGATATGTCTGGTGACTAGCTTCTGCTTGGTCTTACTTTCAGTACAACTCTTTAGGAGTGGACAAGTTGCACAAATCTTAGGGTTACTCTTGTATTCTCGATAGCCAGAACGGTTGGTAGTGCTGTAAGACAAGACTTGGTTTTCAGGGCAGAGGTAGACGTCATAATGCTCGTCATAAATGAAATCATTCGGTCGTAACATGCCCTTCTTGCCACGAGGTCTGGTGTAGGGAAAGACAGGTGTGATATGCTGGTCCAGTAGACATTTGGCAATACTGGGAGTTTTATAACCAGAGTCAGCGATGATATAGTTGGGGTGAAACGGTTCTAGCTTTGCGAAAAGAGCAGGGAAAGCTTGACTATCATGGACATTGCCTGCTTCAACAGTATAGGCTAATGCCCAACCGTGTTTGTCGCAAGCCACCTGTGCTGCATAAGCGAAAACCTCCTTATGCTCCCCCTTATGAAATTGAATTCGAGCTAAAAGTCTAGCAAAAAAGATGACTTGTTTTTGTGTTTTCAAACACGAAGCAAGTCCCTATTTTTGTACGACTTTTTTAACGCTCTCATATCTTGACGAAACCAGCCACTATCAGGGTCAGTCGTGGACATCTTTTTAGTGTTAGCCTCGCCTTTTGCGGCGGGCTTTAAGGGCTTTTTTTCATGTGTTACCCGATCTTGTGCGATTTCTTTTTCGAGTTGTTCACTCATCCATTTAGCTTGAGCCTCGACCTCTTGTCGTCTGTATTTATGGTTGTTGGCAGCTGCCTTGATGTGCGTTCCGTCGATGAAAATCTCATCTGTATCCACTAATCCAGCAGTCAAACAGAGATTGAGGACATGTTCGAAGATACGCGTGATCACTTCTGTTTCAGCGAAACGACGGCTGTAGTTTTTACCGTATGTGGTAAAATGAGGCACCTTATCGTCCAGACTCAAGCCCAGAAACCAACGATAGGCAACATTGACCTCAATGTCCTTGATGGTCTGACGCATGGAGCGAATGCCATAGAAGCACTGAATCAGAGGGATTTTGACCAGCATAACAGGGTCAAGGCTAGGACGACCATTATCGGAAGAGTAAGCATCCTCGACCAAGTCATAAATGAAATCAAAGTCAATCACGGCATCTACTTGACGAAGAAAATGATCTTCTGGAACGAGTTGCTCAAGCGTATAGAAGCCATACTGCTTACGGTTATATTCTGGTTGTTCTTTATGGAGCATAGCTCTTATCCTCCTCATGTGAGATACTTTCATTATACTCCTATTTAGAAAGAAAAGCCCTCAGAAACAGGTGTTCCTAGGACTTTGTCTTCAATCTGAAACGAAAGTTCAGCTAACTTTCGTTTTTGTGTTATTCTCAACCATTATTCAATAGGTCATCTCAAGTAGTGTTTGTTGTCTTTCGGTCTTCTTTCCTTGGTGAGGGCTATTTGTTTCGCAAAAATGGGTTGAATATCTTTTCATGGGAAATGGTGGTGGACTGTCCATGTCCAGGATAGACTTGGTAATGCCCTGGTAGGGTGAAGAGGTTGGTTTTAATACCAATTAGCAGATCGTCAAAGTTGCTAGTTGGTAGATCAGTGCGACCGACTGATTCTCTAAAAAGGGCATCGCCTGTGATGACGAGTTCTTGATCTGGAAAGATAAAAGATACACCGCCGATAGAATGTCCTGGTGTCTCGACAACTGAAAAATGAAATCCGTCCAACAGATAATCGTAGTCATATTGGAAGGTTTTCTCAGCAGAGCGACAGACGACATTGTCCATATCATCGTGGCGAGCTAGACCGGACAAATTCAACTCAGGAGTATAGAGCCAACTGGCCTCACTTGCTGCGACATAGACAGGAGGTGCACCAAAATGGTCACGTACCAAGTCTAGGCTCATAATATGGTCATAATGGGTATGGGTCAAGAGAATAGCGGAAATTGGTTTGCCAATTTCTTCAATCGTTCGCTTGATGCTAGCCCAATCGCTTCCAGGATCGACCACGACAAGATGGGAGTCATTTTCAAGATAGTAAGTATTTTCATAGGCAACAGGATTAACGGTTTTATGTAGTTTCATAGCGAATCTCCTTTAGCAATTTGCTATCTCTAGTCTAGCAAAAAAAGCAGAGCTTGTCTGTTTTGGAAAATCGATCTACCGTAAGAATAGTGAAGTCGAAATCCATTTTTTGGTCAAAATATGGTATAATTTTACTGTTATGACAGAGAAAAAACAAGCAAATCGGTATGCGGTTGTAGACTTGGAAGCAACGAGCAGCAGTAGTTATGCTAAAATCATTCAGATTGGGATTGTTATTGTTGAAGCAGGGCAGATTGTTGATACCTACGCGACAGACATCAATCCATATGAAAAGCTAGATGTTCATATCCGAGAATTAACGGGCATCACCGACCAGCAATTAGCAGTAGCACCTGATTTTAGTCAGGTGGCAAAAGAGATTTATGATTTACTAGAGGGAACAATTTTTGTAGCCCATAATGTGTCCTTCGATGCCAATTTACTGGCAGAAGCGCTCTTTTTTGAGGGATATGAATTGCGGACACCTCGGGTTGATACGGTGGAATTAGCCCAATTATTTTTCCCGACCTTAGACAAGTATAGCTTGGTAAATCTAGCTCAGGACTTGGATTTGGAGTTGGAACAGGCTCATACGGCCATTTCAGATGCGACAGCAACGGCAAAATTGTTGTTAAAAATACAAGAGAAGATTCAGCAACTACCTAAGCAGACGGTTGGGCAGATTTTAACCTTTGCAGATCAGCTTCTATATGAATCGCGACTAGTGATTGATGAGATTTATCCTACTCTTTCAAATTATCTACCAGATGATATTATCAATGTGAATGGCCTCTGTCTCAAAAAAATAGCAGATCAGCAACCAACCCGCTACTTATCAAAGAATGTTGCAAGGAATCTGGCGCTTTTAGAGCTCGATGAACGTCCACAACAGCTGGCCTTTGCGGAAATCGTAGAAAAACGCTTATTGGAAGAGCAAGAACGAGTCCATTTCATTCAAGCGCAGGCAGGCATTGGAAAAACGTATGGGTATTTATTGCCGCTTATAGCGCAGGGAGACAAGCCTTTATTAGTAATTGTCCCAACTAAGGTCTTGCAGCAACAGATTCTGGAAAATGAGGGGCGAAAGCTATCTGAAGTATTTCATATCTCGATTGCATCCATCAAATCCTCGCGACATTATATCAAGTTAGATACCTTTTGGCGGACCTTGGAGCGATCAGATGATAATCGCTTGCTCAATCGTTATAAGATGCACCTGTTGGTCTGGCTTTGTGAGACTGAGACAGGAGATATGGATGAGCTCAAGCAGAAGCAGCGCTACCAAAGCTATTTTGATGAATTGCAGCATGATGGTCATTGCACTAGTCAGTCCTTGTTTGGTGAATGGGATTTTTGGAATAGGGCGCAAAAAACTGCTCAAACTAGTCAGCTGGTCTTGACAAATCATGCCTACTTTTTAGAGCATTTGCGGCATACAAATTGGATGAAAGAGCGGGTTCTTGTTATTGACGAAGCTCAAAAGTTTATGTTGGCAGCAGAAGAATATGCTAGTCAGGAATTGTCCATTTCGGATTGTCAAGCCTTATTGCAAAGTAAGTTGGACCGTTCAAAGGAAGTGTTGGAAACACGTTTATTGGAAGCCTGTTATTTTGAATTACAGCATCTGATAGAGCAGTTTCAAACCCAGGGTAAGCGTGAATTGACAGCAGGGGATCTTGCTTTATTAAAGCAAAATTTAGCAGAATTAGATGATATAGATTTTTGGGACTGGGTAGCACTTCTTGAACAAGATAGAGAATATTGGCTAGAAGAACGACGTTTGCAGGAGCAGCGCTCACTGTTCTTGCGTGCCGGTCAAGTAGATATGTTAGATGTGGCACGTTTTTTACCATATACGAAGATTTTTTGCATTAGCGCAACGCTCGAGATAAGCAAGAGGGTCAATGTGGCAGACTTACTTGGCTTTCACGAAGTCACTCATGATTGCCTTCCATCTACGGAAAAAAGTAATCAGTTGATTATATATCCTCGTCATTTACCTGACTTAGTCTCGATGAATAAAGTAGAACATGCGCGCTTCATTTGCCAACAGATAAACGGCCTTATCCAACTAAGACGTCCCATTTTGGTCTTACTAACGTCTATTCAGTTGCTGCTTGAAGTATCCAATCAGCTAGAAGAAATGGGGATTTCCCATTTAGCTCAGCACAAACATGGTCAGGAGATGAGTATCAAACGTCGTTTTGAAAAAGGGGAAGTAGCAGTCTTATTAGGAACAGGAGCCTTTTGGGAAGGAGCTGATTTTGCCAGTCAACCTGAGCTTATCCAAGTCATTCCTCGCTTACCCTTTGAAAATCCCCAAGACCGTTTTGTAAAAAAAGTGAATCGTCGTCTGAAAGCAGAAGGCAAGAATCCTTTTTATGACTATCATCTCCCTATAATGATGTTAAAACTTAAACAGGCCATTGGGCGGAGCAATCGGTCAGCTCAGCAGAAATCTTGTGTCCTCTTACTGGACAATCGTCTGATAGAGAAGCAATATGGACAGCAAATCCAGCATTTCTTAGAGACAGGATATCAAACAGAGCAGCTTTCTCGGAATACTGCAACAGAACGAATAAAACGCTTTTTTGAGGGAAATTAAGCTAGAGGAACGAACTAGCGGTTAGCTACATTCACGCCAAGTAGTGAGCTGGCTGTTGGACAAGTGAACGTATAAAAGAAAGGAAGAAAATTTCTTTCTTTTTTGTTAGGGATAACCTTAGCAATTACTAAAAGCTATATAATCGCTCCATAATGAGGTGTCTACCGAGATTGTCATTTCTTTAGTATACTGTTAGTAAAAAATAGAACTGAAGGCTATGTTGATGATACAATCTATCATTCCTTTGAAAATCTCCTGCCTTGTCGTTTTGATAAGAAAAATAAAAAAGAGATGGTGCTGAACATGCGTATTGGAAGACTTGAATTAAGCTTGTTCCAATCTCTTCATCAAGAAACGCTAGAAGCTATATTAGCAAAAGTATTTACTTATGACCATCCAACTAAGTGATTTAGGACAAGTTTACTTGGTCTACGGGAAAACCGATATACGTCAAGCCAGCGAATCACTGACTTACATGAAATTATGGAAAAGATTGATGAGAGTCTGAGAACACAGACTAGAGTTATTATCTGGAAACAATGGAAGAAGAAATATAAGAGACTTTTGGGACTGTTCAAACTAGGAATACCGAGGTGGATAGCGGATAAAGTATCTGATTTGGGGTGACCATTATCAATTTGTGGCACAAAAGCCAGTGCTGAGAAGCGCTATATCAAAGAAGCTGGGCAAAAACTCAATTTTTGACCTTTCTCTTAAAAACTGAACAAAATAAAATGGCTTAGAATCAACGTTTCTTGACAACGTTAATCTAAGCTATTTACTCTTTTTAAGACTTTTGCCCAGCCTCTTCCTGCTTGGATTATTATATAGAACGACATGCGTTAAAAGTTAGTTAAACTGCCGTGTGCTAGACTAGTATGCACGGTGAGGTGGTGTGAAAGGCTAGAGCTTAGACCTTCACGATTACTGTCTTGAATTTACAATATAAGTGCACAATAAAAAAACATAAGATTTTCTAGTAAAATAGAGTTAAACGAACATCTTACAGAAGGAAATCTTATGAGCTACCATCATTTTACCATAGAAGAGCGAGAAAGTATCCTAATTTATCGTGCACAGGGATTAAATTTGTCTGAAATAGGAACTTTACTGAATCGCCATCCATCTAGTATCAGCCGAGAATTGCGTCGTCATTCCAAAAATGAAAGTTATTCCCCTAGTGCGGCACAAGCATCTTACCACATCTCCAAATCACACTGTGGACGAAAAAGAAAACTGGAAACAGACTTAGAATTGAGCCACAAGATTAAACATCTCTTTCTTGATCATCAATGGTCACCTGAAGAAATAGCAGGACATTTACGGTTAGAATGTGGAAAATCAGTCATTAGTTATCAAACCATCTATAGAGCCATTTATCGAGGGCATTTTGATGATATCGCTCTGTCCCATGGCGCTCGCGGTGCTATTCGGAAACTTCGTCATCGAGGTAAAAGTCGTCACACCAAAGACTATGTTGAAAAACGCGGAAAGATTGCTATCTCACATACAATCCATGAAAGACCACAAGAAGCACAGATACGCTCTAGGGTAGGAGATTGGGAGGCAGATACAGTTGCTGGACAAACAGGAAAAGCCTGCTTAGTGACCCTAACGGATCGCTATTCTCGTTTTCTTAAAATCAAGAAGGTTGCAGTGAAGAAGAGTAAGCTAGTCATAGAAGCCATGGTAAAGATACTGGAACCCTTACTAAAAGAGACGGTGACTCCCGATCGAGGAAAGGAATTCTCAAAACATCAAGAACTGACAGATAAACTACAAGTAGAAGTCTATTTCCCTGACCCTCATGCGCCATGGCAACGTGGAACAAATGAGTGAATAGGTTACACTAAACTAGACAAAAATTATAAAGTGTTCTACACTGAACTAAAGAAAAGAGGAATCCCTTATGTCTAGAAAACCACGTCGTCACTTCACCGATGATTTCAAAAAACAAATCGTTGACCTTTACCAAGCAGGGAAAAAGCGTAGTGAGCTCATCAGAGAATATGAGCTAACCCCTTCAACCTTCGATAAGTGGGTGAAACAATCCAAAACAACTGGATCGTTTAAGACCGTTGATAACCTTACTGCTGAACAGCGCGAGCTGATTGCCCTCAGAAAACGAAACAAAGAGCTTGAAATGCAGGTTGACATCTTAAAGCAAGCAGCGGTGATTATGGCGCAAAAAGGGAAGTAATCACCGCTAATAAAGATAAATACAAAATTGTAGACATGTGCCGTTGCTTAAATATCCCGCGTTCTAGCTATTATTACAAAGCCGTTGAACCTGTATCTGAAGCAGAGATTGAAGGAAAGGTTAGAAACATTTTCTCTGAAAGCAAGTCCAGATACGGGGCTAGGAAAATCAAGAAATGCCTGGAAGCTGAAGGCATCTGCTTGTCTCTCCGACGGATTCGGCGCATCATGAAGCGCCTAAATTTGGTCTCTGTTTACCAGAAAGCTGTCTTCAAGCCTCGTTCTAAAGGAAGAACGAAGCTCCCATTCCTAATCTCTTAGATCGACAATTCGACCAACACAAGCCTTTAGAAGCCCTTGTCACGGACTTGACCTATGTTCGTATAGACCAGCGTTGGGCTTACGTTTGCCTCATCATCGACCTCTTTAATCGAGAAATCATTGGCCTGTCAGTCGGTTGGCAGAAGACCGCAGATCTGGTAAAGCAAGCAATTCAGAGTATCCCTTATGCTTTAACCAAGGTCAATCTTTTTCATTCTGACCGTGGCAAGGAGTTCGATAATCAGCTGATTGATGAGATGCTAGTGGCCTTTGGTATCACCCGTTCTCTTAGTCAAGCTGGTTGCCCTTATGACAATGCCGTGGCTGAAAGCACCTACCGTGCTTTCAAGATTGAGTTTGTTTATCAAGAACAATTTTCAACACTGGAAGAACTGGCCATCAAGACAAGAGACTATGTCCACTGGTGGAACCATCATCGTATTCACGGTAGTCTCAATTACCAAACTCCCATAGCTAAGCGAGGTATCGCTTAAGAAAAACACTTTATAAGACTGTACAGAAAACTGTTGCCTTTTCAGACTTTTTGGAGAGAAGCTAACAGATCAATCAAGAACTGATTTACTATTACGTATTGGAGTTCAAAATGATGGTAATCTATATGAAAATCTATCTGTTGAAGAGAATTTAGCTTTATGGGGTGAAATATATGGTCTAGGTCAAGGAACTATAAAAAAACGAATAGACGATTTAAAGAAGATGTTCCATTTAGAAGAGTATATTGACATGACTGTAGGCAATCTCAGTAAAGGGAATAGGCAGAAAGTGATGCTAGCTAGAGCTATGTTTCATAGTCCAGATGTTTTGATTTTAGATGAACCGACAACTGGACTAGATCCTGCTGCAATTGATGAGTTTTATCAGTTCATTAAGAAATTAAAGAAAGATGGTGTTACAATTATCATGTCCACCCATTATTTATATGGTATGGATGGTGTTGTCGATAGTATAGGTATTATATTTGAAGGAACTTTACTTATCAGTGATGAGGTTGATAAGCTACGTCGTCAAGAAAATAAAGTCCATTTTAAAGGTAAATTTAATCCTAAAGATATTAAAGAGTTGACTTCGTATGGTGAACTATTTGGGAATCTTAATGATGAATTTACTATCTCAGTTGATAACAATGATAAGATAGCTTACATTGTCAAAACATTAGTTCTAAAAGGAAATGATATTTATGATGTTTACAAAGTGACTGAGACAGTGAAAGAAATATACTTTAGAATTATTGGAGGACACAGTCATGGATAGACATCGATTGAAGGTCATGATAACAAAGGAGTATAAAGAATTAGTTAGGGATAGGGGATTACTGATTTCCCTGCTTACCCTGCCAATTGTCTTTAGCATTGTATTACCAGTGTTATTATTAGTATTGGGTACTAGTCAGGAAGTATCGACTAGCATAGCTGGTTTAAATAGCTTCATTGAACAATTCAAGATTATAGATTATCCAAATTATCTTACAACGGAAAACTTACCTCTTTATGCTGTCTTTACTTACTTTTTTTTACCGTTATTCATGCTTCTCCCCATTATGATTTCGACAGTATTAGCTAGTAGTAGCTTTATTGGAGAGAAAGAGCACAAAACTTTGGAGGGGTTGTTATACACGCCACTGTCTCCTAGAATACTTGTTTTAGGAAAAGCATTAGGTTGTGCGGTACCTGCAGTTACGCTATCCACTGTTTCTGTTGTAGTTTATACATTGGTTGTTAATACTGTAGGTTGGGGATATTTTGGGCATATCATATTACCTAATGTAACATGGTTATTAGTTACAATTTTGATCTCTCCACTTCTTGTTTTATTATCAATATTGTTAGTGATTGGAAGTTCACAATATTTGAAGAACAGTAAGTCAGCTCAGGGAGTATCTATGATAATTGTAGCACCGATCTTTGGTATGTTGATTTCTCAATCCACAGGGGTATTAATTTTAGGAATCTTTGAAACAATAGTTTTCATCATAGCTTTAATATTATTAGTTCTTGTTGTTTTTTTTGTTGTTATGAAACTATTCAATTTTGAGAAATTTATTCTAAACAATTGATTGTTTAATAAACAAAGGAGGTAAATATGGAAGCATTAGCTATTATTAATACAGAGTTACTACCAGAAGAATGTATAAAAAACAAATAAGATATTGATATTTTAGGGACAAGTGTAACCAGTGGTGTAGTTGATGTCATCAGACCTAACTTTGATCCTAAAAATCCTCAAAATGATGATTTCGTTTTAATTCATGTAGATGCTTTTTCTTGTAATTATCGTGATAAGGCATTAATAGTCAAATCAGCAATAAATATGAAGAATAAAGGAACTTCAGCAAAACCAGTCAGTTTTTTTGGTTCAGATTTTGTTGGAACAATTACTGAAGTCGGTGCAGGGGTAACAGATCTGAAAATCGGAACGAGAGTAATCCCAAATTGCTATTATCCATATAGAGAATATGAAGGAGTAGCAACAGGTGTTGTTACAAATGAGGCTTCAAAAGGATGGTTGAAACTCCATAAATCTAAAGTATTAGCGATTCCAGATGATATGAATGATTACGTGGCAGCATCATTTTCAATTGGAGCACAGACTTCTTCAAGTATGATTCGGAGATGTAATATCAAGAATAGCGATAAGATACTTGTTACGAGCTCTCGATCTAATACTTCTATGTTTATCATTAAATCACTATTGACAGATGGGTATGATGTCACAGCTCTTACGACAACGGATTGGTCCATAGAAGAATTAGACTTTGTGTCTCCAGCGAAGGTTATTAAAATTGAACGAGGTTTAAAAAGTTGGGAAGAATTAAATTTAGGAAAATTTGATGTTATTTTTGACCCATTCTATGATTTAAATTTACTGAATTGTATTCCTCATCTTAATTTTAATGGTAGATACATTACTTGTGGATTTAAAAATCAGCACAGCTCTTTTGAAGAAAAAACTGATGATATCCGTTCAAACAAATTCAATTTATTGATGCTTCAAGCAATGATTAATAATCTTTATATTATTGGGAATTGTATTGGGACAACTGAAGATTTGCGTCTAGCAATTAGTAACTATAATCCCAATAATGCTCCTATTCAGATTGATAAAATTGTGGATATATATCACGGCGCTGAATTTTTAGATTCTACATATAATATGCGAAGTAGATTTGGAAAAGTAGTAATGACATATAAAAAGTGAGCTTTAACCACTTAATTATAGAGATAATAGCGTTTAAAATACTGAAATTAAACTTTAATAATCTAGCAAAAAATAAAATCACAAAGTCGATAATTTGTATAAAATAGCTTATTAACTTATCATAAAAACAGTAAGGCGACGTTAATTGTAGTCTTGCTCTTTTTATGATAGTAACCGCCCAATACACTTTGTTGTTGGGCGGTTACAAAGCTATGGTCAAATTGCTTGAAATATGCTATACTTTTCCTTATCTAATGAGGAAATGAGAAAGTGCAATGAGTGGTAAATTAATTGTATTTAAAGTGGGGACGAGTTCCCTCACGCAAGAAAATGGTAGTTTAGACCGTATCAAAATTGCGCGGATTACTAATCAATTGGCCCAGCTTCATCAAAAAGGATACCAGTTGGTTTTGGTGACTTCAGGATCCATTGCAGCTGGTTTTCGTCGTTTAGGTTTTGACAAGCGACCAACCAAAATTGCAGAAAAGCAGGCAAGTGCTGCGGTTGGCCAAGGGCTATTGATTGAAGAGTACACGCAAAACCTGATGAAAGACGGGATTGTATCAGCCCAAGTTCTCTTAACACAGGAGGATTTTGCAGATGCTAGGCGCTATCAGAATGCTTCACAGGCCTTGCAAGTTCTTCTACATCAGAAGGCCATTCCGATTATCAATGAGAATGATACGATTGCTATTGAAGAAATCAAGGTTGGAGATAATGACACCTTATCTGCTCAGGTTGCTTCCCTTTTAAAAGCGGATTTGCTGGTTCTCTTAACGGATGTGGATGGTCTTTATACTGCCAATCCCAATACAGATCCGAACGCACGCCATTTGGCTGAAGTTGCAGAAATTAGCGAAGACTTATTTGCTATGGCAGCAGGGGCAGGGTCAACAAATGGTACAGGTGGCATGACGACAAAATTACAGGCGGCGCAAATTGCCACTAAGTCAGGAGTACCCGTCTTTATTTGCTCATCAAAAGAGGATACAGCTCTTATTCAAGCTGTCACTCAATCTAATAAAGGAACCCTTTTCTTGGCAGATCATGAAGCACTCAACCAACGCAAACAATGGCTAGCCTTTTATGCAAGAACAGATGCTTCGGTAGAGATTGATACAGGTGCAGCAGAGGCCATGCTACTGCAAGGACGGAGCTTACTGCTTGCAGGAATTAAGGCGGTAGAAGGGACCTTTCAGTCAGGTGATATTGTATCTGTCTACCATCAAGATACCCACCGAATCATTGGAAAAGGTCGCGTAAAACTTTCCTCGAAAGAATTAGAGCAAAAATTAGCGACGAAAAGGGCGGAGGGAATCTTTATTCACCGCAATGATTGGGTTAGTTTATAGAAAGGATAAAACAGAATATGACGACAACGCAAGCTTTGTTAGACAGCCTGTTAGCGCATAAGTCTGCTATCAATTTGGCTAGTACAGATCAAAAAAATGCAGCCCTTCAAGCGATGGCTACCCAATTGGAAAGCAATAGTGAGCAGATTTTAGTAGCAAATGCCCGTGATATGGAACAAGCACAAGGAACAATCGCACCTGTCATGCAGGATCGCCTACTCTTGACAGCAGAACGTGTACAGGCCATGGCAGACGGTATTCGAGCCCTCATTGACCTTCCAGATCCTGTTGGTTTGGTTCTGGATCAGTACCAGGCAGTAAATGGACTTGAAATTCAGAAAAAAGCGGTTCCTTTCGGCCTCATCGGAATGATTTATGAAAGTAGACCCAATGTGACCTCGGATGCAGCTGCGCTTGCCATTAAAAGTGGAAATGCCGTCATTCTTCGTGGTGGAAAGGAAGCCTTTCATTCGAATCAAGCGATTGTCGGCGCCTTAAAGGCTGGTCTTGAGCAGGCAGGAATTGCCCCAGAAGTGATTGAATTGGTGCAGGACACAAGTCGTCGATCAGCTCAAGAACTGATGACAGCTAAGGGGAAGATTGACTTGCTAGTACCAAGAGGTGGAGCCGGCTTGATTCAAGCAGTTGTCGAGCAAGCGACAGTACCTGTGATTGAAACAGGAACGGGGATTTGTCATGTTTATGTGGATCAAAAGGCAGATATTCAAAAGGCTCTGTCCATTGTCAGCAATGCTAAAATAAGTCGCCCGTCTGTCTGTAATGCGGCAGAAGTGTTGCTGGTCCATGCAGATCTTGCAGCCTCCTTCTTACCATTATTAGAAGAAAGACTAGCTGGTCAGGTAGAGTTGCGGGCAGATGAGCGAGCTATTACATATTTAAAACAAGCTCATCCAGCAGGAGACAATGACTTTGATACAGAATTTTTAGACTATATCCTAGCAGTAAAAGTAGTAGATGATGTGGTAGCAGCAACAAGACACATTGCAGCTCATTCGACAGGTCATAGTGAAGCAATTGTAACAGAAGAGGAAGCAACGGCAACCTATTTCACTCAAGTAGTGGATTCAGCAGCTGTCTATGTCAATGCCTCTACTCGTTTTACAGATGGCGGTGAATTTGGTCTAGGCTGCGAATTAGGAATTTCAACGCAAAAAATGCACGCACGTGGTCCAATGGGCTTGCGTGAGATGACGACCTACAAGTATATTATTACTGGTACAGGTCAGGTACGATAGAAAGGGCTATTTATGAAAGTTGGATTTATTGGCTTGGGCAATATGGGATCAGCTCTTGCGCTTGCAGTTTCAAAGTTGGCAGATGTAGAACTCCTTCTTAGTGATCATCACCAAGAGCAAGCAGAGGCCTTACAGGAGCAACTAGGTGGACGTATTCTTTCGAATTTTCAAATGGCTCAGGAAGCGGATGTTCTCTTTTTAGGGGTAAAACCCTATCTATTGCCTTCCCTACTGGATAGTTTGAAGGAAGCGATTCAGGAAAATACCTCTGCGGTTTGGATTTCCATGGCAGCAGGCGTTAACTTAGAACAACTAGCGCAGTATTTGCCGATTAGTCAAGTGGTTCGAATCATGCCTAATACTCCTGTTGCAATCGGTCAAGGAATGACAACCTATGCGCTATATAATCCAGATTTGGCTACGATGACTGAGTATCTCTTATCCCAATCAGGTCAAGTCAAGCGAGTGGATGAACAATTGATAGATGCTGCAACAGCTCTTGCAGGATGTGGACCAGCGTTTGTCTATCAATGGATTGAAGCCATGATGGATGCTGGAGTAGCACATGGATTGAGTGCAGATGATGCTAAATATCTAGCAGCTCAGACCCTAGTAGGTTCTGCGCAAATGGTCTTAACCAGTAGCAAACATCCAGCCCAATTACGCCAAGAAGTCACCTCGCCAGGAGGCTCAACCATTGCAGGAGTCATCAGATTAGAAAAAGAAGGCTTCCGCTACACCCTTATGTCAGCCATAAAAGCAGCCATAAAACGGACGAAAGAATTGGGACTAAAATAATCCAGTGGATTATTTTAGCCCGAGCCTAGAAATTCAAAAGCGAGGTTAATCCAGTGGATTATTTTAGCCCGAGCCTAGAAATTCAAAAGCGAGGTTAATCCAGTGGATTATTTTAGCCCGAGCCCAGAAATTCAAAAGCGAGGTTAATCCAGTGGATTATTTTAGAATGTAGACAAACCTCACAATTCAGAAAAACATTACAATGATATTTCATTTTCTGTAGTTTTAAGGTTAGAAAACTTGCGAGCGTAGCGAGCACAATACCGCACCTCCTCCGTGCTAAAAGTGACAGAAAACGGTATTAAATGAAGGTTTTCTGTCACTCGGCATCTTCGAGACCTTAGACTCGAAGATGAATCATGGAATTCCGAAGGAAGTCGCTGATGTCCGAAAGCACATGAGGATGGTGGCAATAAAAAGACTTTTTCTTCAAGCTGAAATAATCCAGTGGATTATTTTAGCCCGAGCCTAGAATCTCGAGAGCTAGATAAGCTAAAACGGGAGTGGGACTCAATCGTGATTTCGAAGAAATCGATTTTGTCAATTTCGCTTTCAAATTTTTAAGCTCAGGTATCAATCGTCACTCCCTTGGCTATTGATATAAGTCAAACTGTTAAAGCTATAAAAAAGCGAGGCTGGGCACTTTTGTCCCAGCCTCGTTTTATAGTGGATTGAAAAAGGAATAGGACAAGGCAAGAAGCTGCAGATAGAACTGGCATTAATTGAGGATTACTCCATAATCTCTATTAACAGTTCACTGGACTATTGAAGCAAAGTGACTGAACGATGTCCTAACCTTTATTCAATTCACTATAGCTTATCTGTTATTCAACTGATTGGTTTTATCCTTAATCCATTGACTAATATTGGAAAAGGTCTTGGTATCTTCCACCTTTCCTTTTTGCTGCTGAAGAAAGTCTGTAAAGCTTTGTTGGATGCCTTCTTCTTGGACCTTTTTTTGCAGTTGTTGCCATTTGTCCATGAGATTTTGCGATGTTTTGGCATAGGCCAACTCTAAAATTTCCTCTTTGGATTTGTAATTTCGATAAAAAGCATTGCGTGATACACCAGCCTTTTTGACTAATTCGGAAATAGAAATGTGCTTCAGCTCCTTTTTTTCCAATAAAAATAGCAGAGCTGTCTCAATAGATTCACGGGTTAATTGGTTGATTTCGGTATTTGATTGCGAAAGATTTTTTAACGACTTAGGGGAAATCATTCGTTTTTTCATGGGTTTCCTTTACTCATATCAATCGATTTTTTAACGGTATGCCAGTTGCAATGGGAAGAAGCATTGGGGCTGTTACAGCCGAAAGAAAATGCTTTCACTTCGTATTGTTTCATGATATAATTGTAAAGTAAGATAGTTTGCTTGTCAAATAAAAATCTCAGCCTTACTACTAATAGAATGGAAATACATTTATGGCTAAATGGAAAATTGTTGCGGACTCAGGATGTGATTACAAAGAATTACCGAATCTTGCACCAGATACGCAATTTGAGATTATTCCCTTTACAGTTCGTGTTGAAAATCAAAGTTTTCTTGATGACAAAGACTTGGACATTGACCAGATGATGGAAGTGATGTCTGCCTCATCAGAAGCAGCAGGTTCTGCCTGTCCTAGCCCACAAGCCTATGAAGCAGCTTACCAAGGGGCAGACAATATCATCGTCCTAACCTTGACAGGTTCCTTGTCTGGTAGTTACAATAGTGCTCGAGTTGCTAAAGAAATGTTTTTAGAAGAACATCCTTCAGCCAATATTCATTTGATTGATAGCCTTTCTGCGGGGGGAGAAATGGATTTATTGGTTGGAGAAATCAATCGTCTGATTGCTAAAGGACTAGAGTTTGGAGAGTTGGTTTCCGCTATTGTTGATTATCAAAAGCGTACGAAATTACTCTTTGTTCTTGCTAAGGTGAATAATTTGGTTAAAAACGGGCGCTTGAGCAAGTTAGTTGGTGCAGTTGTTGGATTGCTTAATATCCGTATGGTAGGGGAAGCAAGTAGCGAAGGCAAATTGGAATTGCTTCAAAAAGCGCGTGGACACAAAAAATCAGTTACAACAGCATTTGAAGAATTGCTAAAAGCAGGCTATAAGGGTGGTCGGATTGTGATTGCCCACCGCAACAATGAAAAATTCTGCCAGCAATTTGCTGAATTGGTGCGCAATATGTATCCGGAAGCCTTGATTGAAGCCCTTCCAACTTCAGGACTGTGTAGCTTTTATGCAGAAGAAAATGGTTTGTTAATGGGCTATGAAATTTAATGATGAGATGAATAAGGCAGTAACTTCGGTTGAATGCCTTTTTCTACTCTTAGATATGCTAAAGATTTTGCTCCTCTCAGTGTGTTTCAGTTTACTATTGAGTAAACTAGCCTATTTTTAGTGTTTAATGAGTAGATAGATGATGGAAAATGGGGAGGTCAATGAAGAAATCAGCTAGTATCTTCTTAGTCCTGGTCCTTTTGCTAGGCTTTGTTGGATATGTACAGTTTCAGCCAAAAGCTCCTCCCAAGGAGAATCAGCTGATTAAGACGCAGTTGAGGGGAGGGGAAGGAATGGAAGCAAGAATCAACTGGTCCAAAGCTAGTCAAGATGCGCAGACCTATCAGATTCGTTTTGAACAGGTGCGTGCTGCTGTTACGAATGGTGCCAAGTGTTACGATGTCCGCTCTTTTATCGAATACCAGCTCGGTCATGTTGACATCGCAGAACCTCTTCCTTTATCGACTCTAGAAAAGCAGGAATTTCCAAGTCTTATCCATGATGTGCCTATTTATCTTTATGGTTCGGATGGTGTGTCTTCGGCTCAAGCAGCTAGATCTTTGCGTGACCAAGGATTTCGATATGTTTATGATCTTGGCGGCCTTGAACAGATCAAGGTGATTGGCGCTAGATTAAAGGAATGGTGGGAATAAATCAAAGAAAGAGGTGAGAATGTGATAACATTTAAGACTATTGATGAAGAAAACTTTCAAGCCTGTATTGACTTGACAGGTGGTGTAGAGAAAGAGCAGAATGATTTTGTCGATTCTGTCCTCTATTCCCTAGCAGAAGCATGGGTCTATCGAGATAGTATGGAGGCCTTTGCGATTTATCAAGAGGAGCAAATTATTGGCTTTGTATCTATGTATGTTGGAGAAGAGAATCCGCAAATCATTAATTTTTTAATTGATATCGCCTTTCAAGGCAGGGGGTATGGGACTCAGGCGGCAAGCCGTTGCACAGAGTATTTGCAAGAAATGTATCGGGCAAAGCGTATTTCGTTACCTGTTCGCATTCAGAATGAAGAAGCCCAAAGGTTCTGGGCGAAACAAGGATTTTCATTCTCGGATACGGTTGAATAAGACTATATGTTTATGCGTCGGTATGAGTAATGAGCTTACAGGATAACAAAATATAATCAATTGATTACTTTTTGATAAAATCATTATCGTCAACATTGTGTGCTTCAAGCAAAAATCAGCTAGGTATAGAATCTAGCTGATTTTTTCTAACTCTTCTATCATCTGATGCAAGTCTGTTGGAAACGTTTGGCTATAAGATAGTTGGAGATAGTCATAGGACTGACCTGTGATGAGCTGGGTATTGACTAGGCCATGTTTGAGACGGGCGCTGATTTTTTCTTTCGGAAGCTGAACGGTCAGTATGTCTTGGGTAAGATGATGAGGATAAGTGAGATGATAGCGGGATAAGCGTTCACGCATTTCTTGCTCATGTGCCTGCTTTAACTGATAGAGGTGGCGTGTATTGCGAGCAAACATACCATTATCAATATAAAGCGAGAGAGCCTTTTGCATGATGAGGTTGGTGTCATAATCAATCAAACTCTTGTGCTGTAAAAAACGAGACCGTAGATAATGAGGAAGTACAATCCCCCTAGACGCAAAGCCGGAAAGAGGGTAGGAGTAAAGGATTTGATGTAGATGACACGATCATGCGTATCCAGATAATGGAGTGGCAAGGTCTTTGCAGCATCGAAGTCCGCCAGATAATCATCCTCAATGACATAGACATCATATTGGTCTGCTAATTGCACAATTGCCTCTTGAATGGTACGAGTATAGGTTGTCCCCAAGGGATTGTGGAGACGGGGAATAGTATAGAAATACTTAATTTTTCCGCTTTTAAAAATGGTCTCTAGTTGAGTAAGGTCAATTCCATTTAAGGTGCGCTCAATCGTTTGATAGGGGAGTTTCTGCTCATCTAATAGGGTTTTCATCCGATAGTAAGTCGGCTCTTCAATCAGGATTTCCTGTTTGCCTGAAGACAGCTGCATTTGTGTTAGGATGTAGAGGGCTTGTTGGCTACCTGCTGTAATGACCAGTTGGTCTTTTTTACAATAAACATGGTAGTCCATAAGGAGCTGGTAGAGCGAGTCAATCAATTCTTCCAACCCTTCCTGCTGATGATAGTAATTAAAAAGATACTTTTCCCTTCCGACTAGGCTTTCATGGACGCAGGTTCGAAAATCATCGTAGGGTAGTTGCAAAAAATCCTCTGGATTCAGCGAGAGGGTCGTGTCTTGAAAATCTTGGTCTTCTAAGATGTAATAGCCACTTTTTTCTACTGCATAAATCCGATTTTGGTATTTCAACTCCAACATGGCCTTTTGAACAGTGTCTTTACTACACTGGTATTGTTCACTGAGTTTGCGAATGGAAGGTAGTTTTTGCCCTCTTTTAAAACGGTGTTCTTCAATGCCTGTGATAATATCCTGAATAATTGTTTGGTATTTAGTCGTCATAACTGTCCCCCTACAGATAGTATACGGTCTTTTAGTCTTAGAAACAAGTCTTACAGATAGATTAGACCATATAAAAGACAATCGCAAGGTACTGCAAGAAACTAGCTAAAATGATAAATAAGTGCCAAATCATATGAAAATAGGGCTTTTTCTTAGCGTAAAAGATAGCTCCGATACTATAAGCCATTCCCCCTGCCAACATCAGAAACCAGAAAATTGGACCTGTTTGAGCAAGGACTTGGGGGAGGATAAAGACAACCAGCCAGCCCATAATCAGATAAAGAGCTAGACTGAATCGTTCGTTGATTTGTTTGGCAAAAATTTTGTAGAGAATGCCAAAAATCGTTGTTGCCCATTGGATAACTAAAACGAGATAGCCTTGCCAATTGGGCATGAGAGTCAAGAGGATAGGAGTGTAGCTACCTGCAATAGCAATGTAAATCATACTGTGGTCGATAATCCGTAGAATATATTTGTGGGTTGAACCATAGGCCATTGAATGGTAAATAGTGGAGGAGAGAAACATGAGAAAGAGGCTAATAATAAAAATAGACACCCCAATAGCTTGAATCAAGCCAACGCGTTCATAGCTATAAATCGCTGAAAAAGGCAGCAGAAGGAGCATGAAAAAGGCACTAACTGCATGAGTAATGGCATTGCCTACCTCTTCTCCGAATGAGAGTTGGAGGGATAGTTTAAAATGTTGATTCATCAGCTTCTCCTTTCAAGGCTGGAACGAGTGCGAGTGTGGCTTGGTAAGAGTGAATGGTCTGACAGGCTTTTTGTAAAATCAGTGGTTGCTCTTCATTTTCGATACCAGAAAGGCAATCCACAAAGGCATCGTATAGAAGGGAAGCCTCATCATTTTCTGTTAACAGATCAATCATCTCCTGTATGGTTGCAATCGGAAAAATTGGCTTATAAATACTCAAAACAATCAAGCGAGCGACTTGTGTACGACTGTATTTTTTCTTAATCGGTTTAGGAATATAGCCGTGTTTGACATAATTATTGACCATAGAAGCAGTAAGAGGCTTTTCACGATTGGCTAAAAAGGGGAGAGTCTGTTGATTGACATAGAGTAGAACTTGGTCTAGATAGAGATCCAAATCGGGTAATTGCTGCCATTTAGGTAAGGAAATCATTGTTTACTCCTTTATATCTAGTTATTATAACTAGATAATAACATCTTATAAATAAAAAAGCAAGAAAAGAGTAAAAGGAGGAAGGTATGATATAATCAGAATATGAAAATTATCTTGCCAAATGCGAAAGAATTAAATACCAATTTAGACAATCATCCCTTTGTGCCACTTTCTGAAGAATCAAGTGCGGTCTTAGGAGCAATCAGAAATTTGTCCGTAGAAGAACTAGCGGCTTTTTATAAACTAAACAGCGACAAGACAGAACTGGAAGCCGACCGCTGGTACAGAATTGCCCATGGACAAGCCAAGACTTATCCAGCCTGGACACTCTATGATGGCCTTATGTATCGGTATATGAAACGGAGGGAATTGAGCCAAGTAGAGCAGGAATACTGGCAGCGCTATGTTCGAATTGCAACGGGTTTTTATGGTCTGATTTCCCCCTTTACCTTGATTTCTCCACACCGTTTGGATTTTCAAGGTCAGCTAAAAGTTGAGGGACAATCGCTTAAGCAATTTTGGCGGGCTCAATATGATGAGCAGGTGGCAGAAGAGGATTTGATTATCTCCCTTTCTTCATCTGAATTTGAACAGGTTTTTTCACCAGCTATTCAAAAGCGGATGATTCAGATTGTCTTTATGGAAAATCGGGCTGGACAATTGAAAATTCATTCGACCATTTCTAAAAAAGGGCGCGGTCGTCTCGTCTCACTCATGGCAGAACAGGATGTTCAGACCCTTGATGAGATTAGCCAGCTCACCTTTGATGGCTTTGCCTACCGCGCGGATTTGTCAGAGGAGCAAAAATTAGTCTTTGTAAGAAAGCAACCGTAATGTGTTCTGTTCGTTATAGTGGATTGAGAACTGAACACAGACCAAGAGCTGTGTAAAAAAGAGACGCAGATGTTCCAGCTTTAGTTGGTTACAGCAGAGGCTCCCTTTAGTGGGGACGCAGATGTTCCAACTTTAGTTGGTTACAGCAGAGGCTCCCTTTAGGGATAAGTCTTCCTAGCTCCAAAGGTATAGTATACCTTTGGAGGTGAGTGATAGGAGTTTGCAGAGCAAAATCTCCTTTGGCTCTTCGTCAGACTTTCTATTTTCACTTTGTGCTTTATACGCCCTCGTATCTTATGAAACTGAACTCGGGCTAAGCACTGTGTGAAAAAGATAAGTCTTCCTAGAGTCTGCTGGCTCTTTGTCAGACTTCCTATTTTCACTTTGTGCTTTATACGCCCTCGTATCTTATGAAGGAATAGGAGAAGGCAAGGAGCTGCAGATAGAACTGGCGTTAATTGAGGATTGCTCCATAATCCCTATTTCCAACCTTCAACAGTCTACTGGACTATTGAAGCAAAGCGACTTATACTCGTCAAAAATCAAAGTCTGACGTCGTTAACTTACCTTGCTGAACTTCAGTTCTAGCTACGATTTCGTTTCCTAGTCAGATTTTGATTTTTATAGAGTATAACGATGTCCTAAACTTTATTCAATTCACTATATCCTAACAAAAAAGCATGTCCTAGCACCAAAGCGAGTGACATGCTTTTTGATTTTCCGTATAGAAGAAATTATTTCATTGAAGAGATAATGGCTTCCATGGTTGATTGTAGAAGTGCAGTATCGCTCGTTTTGGCAGAAGCAGTAAAGGTAACGAGCGTTTCATTGATATGAAAAGCGTAGATATGAACGATATAATTGGATTGGGTACTTGATGTTTGGCTAAGAGACAGGCGATACCCGTGGTAATTACCGAGAGTAATTTCTTCCTTAGTTGGCTTGCTGTTTTCAGGGGCAAGTTGGTCAGCAATTTCGTTGAGATCGACTGTATAGCCTGTAGTAGAAACTCCTCGGATAGATAGACGAATCCCATTGCTACTGTCTTGATAAACTATAGTATCAGCAGGAGCACCTTCTGTATCTTGCTTCCAACTAGTTGGAAGGGCGACACTCAAGGCAGAATTTGGAACGGTAACCGCTTGACCGTAGTTAAAGTTCACTTGTTTCGTAGTAGCAAGTGTGGTCCAAGAAGCAACAGATTGGTTTAGAAATTCCTGAGTCTTATTAGCGTTATCAGGATGTGCTACAAGACTAATCAAACGATATTCCCCATCTTCTTCGTAGAAAAAGAGAAGTAATTGTTTTTCTTTATTGACCTCTTTGGTGTAAAGAAAGCCAGACTTACCAGAAATGGTTGTTTGGGTTAGTTGAAGATTTTCTGATTTTGTTTCTTCTGAATTGTTTAAAAGTGAGCGAGCAAAGTCTTCCAAGGATAGTGGCGAATCGACTTTAGCGTAGCGATTTGCTGTGAGAAAATAATCATTTCCAGCAGAATAGGCTGAAAAATCATTGCTAGTATCGCTGTCGCTAGCAATCCAATCGCTTGGTACTTGAATTGAAAATAAGCCTGATTTAGCGGTCATTGGTTTAAAATCTGAATTGCTGAATGTATTTGTCAAAGCAGGTAGATCAGATGAAGGGCTGGTCTTTTCTGATGGACGAGAGCAGGCAGTCAACAATGCTAGCCCTACAACACTGCACACTCCTATACGAGATAGTAATTTCATGTTCATGGTTTTCCTCCTACGTATTATTATAAGCTATCTTATCCTTTTTTCCAATAGATAGGGTCGCAAAAAATTGAGAATGAAAAAACTAGAGACGCTTGCCTCTAGTTTGATAGGGTTAGCCAATAGCTGTTAAGAGATCGCTTGCTTGTTTTTCAAGCTGTACAGCTACTTCTTCTGAAAGGACGAGTTGACCAGTCCCCCAAGCTTCTGGATTGATTGCAGAGGCTGTAAATTCACCGACTACTTGTGTGCGGATGAATGGTAGAAGTGCTTTATAGGCTGTAAAGAGTGGCTCGTGTCCACCATTTGCAACGGCAGATACTGTCACTAATTTATCTTGTAAGACAGAAGGCCCTTTTGGATTTGATAAGTCAAGAGCACGGCTGAGCCAGTCAAGAATATTTTTCACAGGACCTGGAATACCGTAGTTGTAAACTGGAGAGAAAATCCAGATAGCATCTGCTTGCTCAACTGCTTGACGAGCTGCAGCAATCGCAGGAAGCACAGGTGTCTCAAGATCTTCGTTAAAGACAGGAACTTGAGTGTAATCCAGATAAGATACAGTCGCCTTGCCCTTTAGTAATTCTTCGGCTTGTTTTGCCAGTTGGTGGTTGAATGAACCTTCACGCAGTGAACCGACTAAAAATAATACATTTGCCATAGGTATGGCCTCCTTAAAAGATAATAAATGGTGCCTCCATCTGCTAGAAAAAATCTTCTGCTAGGAATGCTATGAGGATAGAATAACAAAAATATCACTAATTAGCAATAATATTGTCTTATCTTTTGAATTTTTTTAAAATGGTGTTTAATGTATCTTGTTCTTCAAGGCTTAAGACATCAAAAATACAGCCAATATTGTCATAATGTTCAGGGAGAATCTCTTCAATCGTCTTGCGACCAAGATCGGTCAAGTGAATCCTAGAAGCTCGCTTATCATCACAATCTGGAACCTTAGTGATATAGCCGTCCCGAATCATATTCTTGATGACGACGGTCATATTGCCAGAGGTGCTAAGCAGTTTATCAATCAATTCTTGAATGCGGAGGTCTCCCTTGTTATACAAGGTCTCTAATACACCAAACTGCCCCATAGTCAAATGGTATTTTTTCATGGTTTCAACTTCTTGTTTGTAGATGGTATCAGAGGCTCTATGTAAGATAATCAGACTACGAAGTGCTTCTTGATTGCGAGCAATAGCTTTTTCGACTTTTTCTATCATAGGACTAGTGTAGCAATATTTGGAGAGAACTGCAAGGAGAATCACTCTTAGAAGCAATAGAATCTGGCGAAAATGGCTGGAAAATTCGGATAAATGACTAGAAAAAATGGCATTTTAGCTTAAGATATAGTATAATAATCCTATTATGGCAAAAAAGAGAAATGTATCCTATAAAAACGGTATGACACTTGGAAAACAATATGCGATAGGATTTTTTGTCCTAGTATCTGTGTTGATTTTTTCTTTCCTCTATATTTTAGAGGTTTCTGCTAAGCCTTTTTTGGAAGGCCGGCAGCATGCAGAGCAGATAGCGATAGACTATGCAGGGGTAAGCTCGATTACAAATGTTGCTCGCTATACTGGAGAAACAAGCTATTATAGTGTTTCGGGAACGAATCAAGAGAATGAGCCTATCTTCGTCTTGATATCAGAAGAATCCTCTAACATTTTTGTTTACAAGGCTACGGAGGGAATTTCTCAAGAGGATGCAAAAGCCATTGCCAAAGAAAATGGGGCTGGTGAGATTGAGCGAGTTGTCTTGGGTTACTTCAACAATCAACCGATTTGGGAAGTCAAGTCGGGCCAGACCTACTACGTGATTTCTTTTGAAAATGGAACATTTCTGAGCAAGGAGGGAATATGAAGGTATCAAAACGAGTGCTTGAAATGGAAGAAAGTGTGACCTTGGCTGCGGGTGCGCGTGCTAAGCAGTTAAAGGCAGAAGGAAGGGATATTTTATCCTTGACCTTGGGAGAACCTGACTTCACCACTCCAGAAAATATTCAAGAGGCAGCCATAGCTGCTATTAGAGATGGTCGTGCGAGTTTTTATACGGTAACAAGTGGGTTGCCAGAATTAAAGGCGGCTATTAGTGACTATTTTGAGAAATTTTATGGCTATTCTGTAGCACCAAATCAGGTGACGGTAGCAACAGGAGCAAAATTCTCTCTCTATACCTTTTTCATGAGTGTCATCAATCCGCTTGATGAGGTGATTATTCCAACCCCTTATTGGGTTAGTTATGCGGATCAGATTAAAATGGCGGAAGGTATACCTGTTTTTGTGCAGGCAAGAGAAGCCAATGATTTTAAGGTGACCGTTGCGCAATTAGAAGCAGCACGAACGGCTAAAACCAAGGTTTTGGTTCTCAATTCACCGTCTAATCCAACTGGTATGATTTATAGCAGGGAGGAACTTCTTGCGATTGGGAATTGGGCTGTAGAGCATGACATTCTCATCCTAGCAGATGATATTTATGGACGACTTGTCTATAATGGGAATACCTTCACCCCTATTTCCAGCTTGTCAGAAGCCATTCGGAAGCAGACGGTTGTGATTAACGGTGTCTCTAAGACCTATGCTATGACTGGTTGGCGAATTGGCTATGCGGTTGGGGAGCCAGAGATTATTGCAGCAATGACCAAGGTTGCGGGACAAACAACGTCTAATCCAACAGCCGTAGCCCAGTATGGAGCGATTGAAGCCCTAATTGGCGAGCAGGATACAGTAGAAGAAATGCGTCAAGCCTTTGAAGAGCGGCTCAATACCATTTATCCCTTACTGGCTGAAGTTCCAGGCTTTGAAGTGGTCAAGCCGCAAGGTGCTTTCTATCTCTTTCCAAATGTAAAAAAAGCCATGGACATGAAAGGTTTCACGGATGTGACAGCCTTTACAACAGCGATTTTAGAAGAAGTCGGAGTTGCCTTGGTGACGGGAGCAGGATTTGGTGCACCTGAAAATGTCCGTCTCAGCTATGCGACAGACCTTGATACCTTAAAAGAAGCTGTTAAACGCCTAAAAACATTTATGGAAGGGTAAGTGAAAACGGAGCTTCGTCCTTGTTGCGGTGGACTACTGCCTAAGAAAGTTAACAGAGCATTATACAAAAGAACAGGAGAAATTATGTCTAAAGAGTTAGTATCGATTATTAATGTCAAAGACCATGTTGGTGAAAAAATAACCATTGGTGCTTGGGTTGCCAACAAATCAGGGAAAGGGAAATTAGCCTTTTTGCAACTTCGTGACGGAACTGCTTTTTTCCAAGCGGTTGCTTTTAAGCCAAACTTTATTGAAACATTTGGTGAAGAAGAAGGAACAGCTAAGTTTGATACTGTTAAAAAACTCAGCCAGGAAACATCTGTGTTGGTAACAGGTATCGTCAAAGAAGATGAACGGTCAAAATTCGGCTATGAGTTGGATATTACGGATCTTGAGGTAGTTGGTGATTCAAAAGACTATCCAATTACGCCGAAAGAACATGGAACGGATTTCTTGATGGACAATCGCCACTTGTGGCTCCGTTCTCGTAAGCAAATGGCCATTATGCAAATTCGTAACGCTATTATTTATGCGACTTATGAGTTCTTTGATAAGAATGGCTTTATCAAGTTTGACAGTCCAATCCTGTCTGGAAATGCGGCAGAAGATTCGACAGAACTGTTTGAAACAGATTACTTTGGAACCCCTGCTTACTTGAGCCAATCAGGGCAATTGTACTTGGAAGCAGGAGCGATGGCACTAGGGCGTGTATTTGACTTTGGTCCAGTATTTCGTGCAGAAAAATCAAAAACACGTCGTCACTTGACGGAGTTTTGGATGATGGATGCGGAGTATTCCTTCCTCTCTCATGAAGAATCATTAGACTTGCAAGAAGCTTATGTAAAAGCACTGATTCAAGGCGTTTTGGACCGTGCACCACAAGCTCTTGAAACCTTGGACCGTGATACAGACCTCTTGAAGAAATACATCGCTGAGCCTTTCAAGCGTGTATCCTATGATGATGCGATTAGTCTTCTTCAAGAGCATGAAGCAGATGAAGATACAGACTATGAACATTTGGAGCATGGAGACGATTTTGGTTCGCCTCATGAAACATGGATTTCAAACTACTTTGGTGTGCCAACCTTTGTGGTCAACTATCCAGCAAGTTTCAAGGCTTTCTATATGAAACCAGTTCCTGGCAATTCAGAGCGCGTGCTTTGTGCAGACTTACTAGCACCAGAAGGATACGGGGAAATCATCGGTGGTTCTGTCCGTGAAGATGATTACGATGCCCTTGTTGCCAAAATGGAGAGCCTTGGCATGGATCGTTCAGAGTATGAATTCTACCTTGATCTTCGTAAATATGGTTCAGTTCCCCATGCAGGATTTGGAATTGGAATCGAGCGGATGGTAACCTTTGTCGCTGGTACCAAACATATTCGTGAAGCCATTCCATTCCCACGGATGCTCCATCGCTTAAAACCATAATCATTATCGGCTCTTTGTCAACTGTAGTGGGTAGATGAAAAGCTAACACCTAGAGAGGACCAAATTGGTCTTCTCTTTTTTGATGTTGATGGCAATCAAAATCCGCTTTTTGAAGTTTTCAAAGTTCCGAAATCCAAAGGCATTACGCTTGATGACTTTGATAAGATTATTGGTAGCTTCCAATTTAGCGTTGAAATAAGGCAATTCCAAGGCGTTTAAAACCTTGTCCTTATCCTTTAGAAACGTCTTAAATACCGTCTGGAAAATAGGGTTAACAGTGGCTATTTCTTGCTCAATTAGGTCAAAGAAATGATCTGAGTTTTTCTCTTGGAAATGGAATAAAAGAAGTTGATAGAGTTCATAATGTTGTCGTAACTCATCTGAGTAGGATAGGAGCTTGTCTAAGATTTCCTTATTGGTCAAATGCATGCGAAAAGTAGGGCGATAAAACCGCTTGTCACTGAGTTTACGGCTATCCTGTTGGAGTAAATCAGTCCAGTGGACTGATTTAGCCCGAGCCCAGAAATAAAAAAGCGAGGTTTTCCAGTAGCGTTTGAGCGTCTTGTATTCATGCGATTTGCGGTCAAAAGCATTCATGATTTGGGTACGGACACGGTTCATAGCACGGCTGAGATGTTGCACAATGTGAAAGCGATCAAGAACAATTTTAGCGTAAGGGAGTGAAACAGTCTGGGAATAGACTGTTTCAGTCTGAGCTTAGAAATTGGAGGGCGAAGGGTTTAGCCAATTTATAATAGGGGCTAAACATATCCATGGTAATGACTTTGACCCGATTTCTAACCTTTCTAGGATAACGCAGAAAGTGATTTCGGATGGTTGCTTGCGTTCTTCCATCAAGGATAGCGATGATGTTATTTGTGTCAAAATCTTGAGCGATAAAGCTCATTTTCCCTTTCTTGAAGGCATACTCATCCCAAGACATGACTTCTGGAAGCTTATCCCAATCCGTTTCAAATTTAAACTCATTGAGTTTTCGAATAACTGTAGATGTAGAAATGGAGAGTCTGTGTGCGATATGTGTCATTGCTTGCTTTTCGATGAGTAATTGTGCGATTTTCTGGTTGACAGCGACAGAGATTTGATGGTTCTTCTTAACAATAGGAGTTTCAGCGACCGCTATTTTCCCACAGTCTTTGCACTTGAAACGACGCTTTCGAAGGCGGATAAGTAGCGGGTAGCCAGCAGTTTCTAAGTAGGGGATTTTAGAGGCTTTCTGGAAGTCGTACTTAGCCATTTGTCCCTTGCAGGAAGGGCATTTAGGGGCTGTGTAATCCAAGTGACCGTGGAGTTCTAAGTGTGTTCCCATGTCGCATTCATTAGTGATAGTGATATTTTTGTCTTTCATTTTGAGAAAATTTGTGATAAGATTTAGTTGTTCCATATGAGTCTTTCTAAATGATAGTTTTGTCGCTTTTCATTATAGGTCATATGGAACTTTTTTTCTACACTGAAAAAGGCTCCATAATCTCTGTGGCGGGCGTACCCACTACAGATATTATAGAGCCTCATTATCTCCTTGTCTGTGCAAACAGACGAGGATTTTTTAAATGATAACAATGTATATTGATATAAAATAATATGGTATAATAATAGAAAAGATTTCAGGAGGTAGGATTGATGAAAAAAGGAATGATCTACATTGTATTGAGCTTATCTTTATTAACTCTTGTAGCATGCGGGGAAATGAGGGGAACCAATCATTCTGAAAGTCCTGCGGTTCAGCAGATGGTTGGCAAGGAAGCCCCATCCTTTACAATCAAAGATAGAGATGTCAATGATGTGTCCTTAGCGGATTTTAAAGGGAAAAAAGTTTATCTCAATCTTTGGGCTAGCTGGTGTGGGCCTTGTAAGCAGGAGATTCCAGAGCTAGAAGAAGTCTATCAAGGGCTGAAGGAGAAGGACGATCTTGTGTTCTTATCTGTTGTGTCCTCAGCTGAAAAAGAGTTTGAAAATGCACGACCAGCGGAGCAGTCTAAGGAACAGATTATGGAAGTGGCAGATGATTTAGGTATTACTTATCCAGTCTTGTTTGATACCAAGGATCAAGTTTTTAAATCCTATCAAGTCAGAGCTTTCCCGACTCATATTTTTATCAATCATGACGGAACCATTGCACAAAAATTTGAAGGAGCTATGACGAAAAAGGAATTAGAGAGTCGCTTAAATAGTCTGAAGTAAAGATAGAAAAATAGCCAACAGTCCGTTGTAGTGGAATTGAATCTATTATTGGTAGTAGCATACAATAAAAAGAGAGTGGACAATCAATTTCTATGAAATCACGATTAAGTCCTACTCTCTTTTAAATTGTGGTCAGTTACGTGTCCCATTCAACCGTTTGGAGTGAAATAGTTTGGCTCTGAGAAATCAGTTTGGAAATGGGGCAACGCTGATGGGCTTGTTGGACGAGGCTTTCAGCTTCTTCAAGTGAGAATCCTTCAATGCTAGCCTTGGCATTGACTTGAAAGTAGTACCCCTTGCCAAGAGTAGATTCTCGGTGGAGTTCACAAGTCACCTCAACCCGTGATTGGCGCCCTTGCTTTTGGCTTTCCAAGAGAGCTTGAATGGTCGCATTTAGGCAGGTTGCCCAAGCTGTTGCCATGAGTTCTTCCGGATTAAAACCTTCTTCTTTAGTGAGAGGATGAGCTGTCTGGACTGACTTTTCGCTAGATAACGATACAGAGCCATGAATACCATCGTGATTGGTCGCCGTAACAGAATAAAGCATAGCATTCTCCTTGAATTTCAAATTGGTATAGGCTCATTATACACCAAATCAGAAAAGAAAGAGAGCAAGACGATTTGCCTCTCATTTGCTAAAAATGTGCTATAATAAAGAAAAAACGAATGAGGTATTCATGCGATGAAAACAATTCACACAGATAAAGCTCCAGCAGCTATTGGACCGTATGTGCAAGGAAAGGTTGTTGGAAATCTTTTATTTGCTTCTGGCCAAGTACCCTTATCTCCAGAAACGGGAGAGATTGTCGGCACAACGATTGAGGAACAAACACAGCAAGTCTTAAAAAATATTGAGGCTATTTTAACAGAAGCAGGAACAGATTTTGACCATGTGGTAAAAACGACCTGTTTCTTGAGTGATATGAATGATTTTGCAGCTTTTAATGCTGTTTACCAAACTGCCTTTTCAGCTGCATTTCCAGCTCGTTCAGCTGTTGAAGTTGCTCGCTTACCACGTGATGTTAAAGTGGAAATTGAAGTGATTGCGCTCGTCGAAAACTAGAAAGGAATTCTATGTCAGAAAAATTTCATCTGGTGATTGTCACAGGAATGTCAGGTGCTGGAAAGACTGTCGCTATCCAATCGTTTGAGGATTTGGGCTATTTTACAGTTGATAATATGCCTCCTGCCCTCTTACCAAAATTTTTAGAGTTAATGCGCCATAGTCAAGACAATGACAAGGTAGCGGTTGTGGTTGATATGCGTAGCCGTTCCTTTTTTGCGGAGATTCGTCAAGTTCTTGACGAGATTGAATCGGCTGATGATGTAGACTTCAAAATTCTTTTTCTAGATGCTACAGACAGTGAATTGGTTGCCCGTTATAAGGAAACTCGTCGTTCTCATCCACTTGCGGCAGACGGCCGTGTTCTTGATGGTATTCAATTGGAGCGTGAATTACTAGCTCCCCTCAAAAATATGAGTCAGAATGTAATTGACACGACAGAATTGACACCGCGCAATTTACGCAAAGAAATTTCAGATCAATTTGCTAGTCTGACCAATCAACCTTCTTTTCGTGTAGAAGTGATCTCATTTGGTTTCAAATATGGTTTGCCACTTGATGCAGATTTGGTTTTTGATGTCCGTTTCTTACCAAATCCCTATTATCAGGTAGAATTACGGAATTTGACAGGACTGGATGAGCCGGTATTTAACTATGTCATGGAGCATGAAGAGTCGGAGTCTTTCTACAAGCATTTACTTGGTTTAATTGAACCTATTTTGCCTGGCTATCAAAAGGAAGGCAAGTCTGTTTTGACCATTGCAGTTGGCTGTACTGGCGGTCAGCACCGTAGTGTGGCTTTTGCGAAACGTCTAGCAGATGATTTAGAAACAGGCTGGGTGGTCAACCTTAGTCATCGTGATAAAGACAGACGAAAGGAAACGGTTAATCGTTCATGAGAAAGCCTAGAATTACAGTCATTGGAGGTGGGACAGGCATTCCAGTGATTCTAAAAAGTCTGCGGGATAAGGATGTGGATATTACTGCCATTGTAACCGTAGCAGATGATGGTGGATCTTCTGGTGAAATCCGTCAGGCCTTACAGATGACACCGCCCGGTGATTTAAGAAATGTCTTGCTCGCCATGTCTGATATGCCAAAGCTCTATGAGCGTATTTTCCAATATCGGTTTGCAGAAACGGATGGAGCCCTAGCAGGGCATCCGTTAGGAAATCTAATCATCGCTGGTATCTCTGAAATGCAGGGCTCGACCTATCATGCGATGCAGTTGCTATCAAAATTTTTCCACACGACTGGTAAAATTTATCCTTCCAGTGAGAATGCCTTGACACTTCATGCGGTTTTTACAGATGGTCACGAGGTGGTAGGAGAAAGTAAGATTGCTGGGTATAAGGGGATGATTGATCGTGTTTTTGTGACCAACTCATACAACCAAGATGAACCAACCGCTAGTCGGAAGGTGGTTGAGAGTATTTTAGAAAGCGATATGATTGTCTTGGGGCCAGGTTCTTTATTCACTTCCATTTTGCCTAATTTAATGATTTCAGAGATTGGGCAGGCCTTAAAAGAAACCAAGGCAGATGTGACCTATGTTTGTAACATTATGACCCAGAGAGGGGAAACGGAATTTTTTAGTGATGCAGACCATGTGCGCGTGTTGAACAAGCATTTAGGGGACAATGTGATTGATACGGTTCTTGTCAATATAGAGCCGGTTCCAAAAGAATACATGAATACCTACCAATTTGATGAATACTTGGTGCAGGTAAAACATGATTTTACAGGTCTGCAAGCACAAGCCCAGCGTGTCATTTCTTCAAATTTCTTGCGCTTGGAAAATGGCGGAGCCTTTCATGACGGGGACTTAGTGGTCGAAGAACTCTTGAAAATTTTACAGGTGAAATCATGAGTTTTAGTGTGCAGGTGAAAGAAGAAATCATCAGTCATGGTCAGACTGAAAAGAGTGAATTAGCAGCTATGATTAAACTATCTGGCAGTCTCGGTTTGGCTTCAACTGGTTTGACCTTGTCGATTAGCAGCGAAAACGCCAAGATTGCCCGCCACCTCTATGAGATGCTCTATCATTTTTATGAGGTTAAGGCTGAAATTCGTCATCATCAAAAGACAAATCTTCGAAAGAACCGTGTTTATACGGTATTTTTAGAGGAGGAGGTCAATGCGATTTTAGATGATCTCTACCTAGCAGATAGTTTCTTTGGTTTGGAAACGGGGATTGCACCTGCTATTTTGGAAAATGATAGCTGGAGCCAGTCCTATCTACGAGGCGCCTTTTTAGCGAGTGGTTCGGTGAAAGATCCTGAAACAGGTAAATACCAGCTGGAAATTGCTTCCATCTATGAAGATCATGCTCATGACTTGGCTAATTTGCTGCAAAAATTTCTCTTGGATGGTAAAGTCATTGAGCGCTCTAAAGGGAGTATTACCTATTTGCAGCGTGCAGAAGATATTATGGACTTTCTCTTAATCGTTGGGGCAGAAGAAGCAAAGACAGAATTTGAAAATGTCAAATTGCTTCGGGAAACACGCAATGATCTCAACCGAGCTATTAATGCAGAGGCTGCTAACATTGCTCGAACTGTTACGGCCAGTATGAAAACAATCAACAATATTTCTAAGATTATGGAAAGCATTGGCTTAGATCAGTTACCGTCTGATTTGCAAGAAGTCGCTCAATTGCGGATTCAACATCCAGACTATTCGATTCAGCAGTTGGCAGATAGTCTTTCAAAACCAATCACAAAGAGCGGCCTCAATCACCGACTGCGTAAAATCAATAAAATTGCGGATGAATTATAAAAATCAGGTTGGACTTGAAACGAGTCTGCTGAAAAGATATGGACTCTATAATTTTTGTGGTGGGTAAATCCACTGTGGAGATTATAGAGCTTTTTGACTACGCGAAAAGTCCCATAAAACTTATCATGAAAAGCGATTAAAAACTCATTAGAAAGGATCTTATGGAACGCTTCAATAATATCACGCAACTCATCGGAATGAAAGATGAAAAAGGCCGGACAAAAATGAACCGCATCCCAAAAGTTAGACTGAGAATCTAACGTCTGGGGTGCGGTTCATTTACCATCAGAGGTTGTTGTTTCATTTATGATAAAACTTATTGTGTTGGTAGTTGGGGTCAAAGGTGACATTAATACCGAGTTTGCGGAGGACATTGCGGTCTTCTTCTGGAAGCGTTACGGTAGAGTGGCATTCGCTGCCGCTTAAATTGCCTAATTGTTTCATGGCAAGATCTGCTTCTGGCTTGTTCATAGCAGTAATGGCAAGGGCAATCAGTAGTTCGCTAGAGTGCAGACGTGGATTACGGTTGCCTAGATGATTGATTTTGAGGTTTTGAATTGGTTTGACATACTCTGGTTCAATCAAGTGTGTTGCCTTGTCAATATTAGCTAAATTTTTAATGGCATTGATGATGACAGCCGCAGATGGACCAAAGAGGTCAGAGGTTTTACCTGTGACAATCTCACCATTAGGCAGTTCAATGGCAAGAGCTGGCTGACCGGTTGCTTCTGCTTTGGCACGCGCTGCAATAGTTACCTTGCGGTCGCTTGGTGAAACACCCACTTCGTTCATCAAGAGTTCAATTTTTTTCACAGCAGATGCTGGAACTCGTTCAGCCTTGAAGTCTACCAAGGTTTGATAGTAGCGGCGGATAATTTCTTCTTTTGATGCGGCAATGGCTGCCTCTTCATCGACAATCGAGTAGCCCACCATATTGACACCCATGTCCGTCGGTGATGCGTATGGAGATTTAGCTAAAATACGCTCAAAGGTTCGATTAAGAACAGGGAAGACTTCGATGTCACGGTTGTAGTTGATTGCTGTTTTGCCGTAGGTTTGCAAATGGAAGGGGTCAATCATATTGAGGTCATCTAGGTCAGCAGTTGCTGCTTCGTAGGCCAGATTGACAGGATGATGAAGCGGTAAATTCCAGACAGGGAAGGTTTCAAATTTGGCATAGCCTGCCTTGATACCGTGCAATTGGTCATGGTAGAGTTGCGAGATACAAGTTGCGAGCTTTCCAGAACCAGGACCAGGTGCGGTCACGACAATCAGATTGCGACTCGTTTCGATATAGTCATTTTTACCCATACCTTCTGGTGAAATAATGTAGTCAATATCAGATGGATATCCCTTGATTGGATAGTGGAGATAGGACTGGATACCATTTTTTTCTAATTGATGACGGAAAGCGTCAGCAGCTGGTTGATTGGTGTACTGGGTAATGACGACAGAGCCGACATAGATTCCCAAGTCGTTAAAGGTATCAATCAAGCGCAGCACTTCTTGGTCGTAGGAAATGCCTAAATCACCACGGGCCTTAGAATGTTCAATGTTACTTGCATTAATGGCAATGACAATCTCAACCTGCTCTTTTAATTCTTGAAGGAGCTTAATTTTATTGTCAGGCTCATAACCAGGAAGCACACGGGCGGCATGGAAATCTTCTAGCATTTTTCCGCCAAATTCCATATACAATTTTCCGTCAAACTGCTGGATACGCTCTAAAATATGGTCACGTTGTAGTTGTAAGTATTTTGTTGAATCAAAAGCAATTTTTTTCACATTTTTCACCTCTTTTAAGATTATAATAAAAAGTTTTCAAAAAGAAAACGATTTACCGTTATTTCATGGAAAATATATTTATATGCAATAGATGATAGTGTCATTTTATGCTTAAAAAGTTCAGCAATGCTAAGTTCTTTAATGCAGAAAACAAGACAGTCAAGTTTGATACCGATAAAGGGTTTGTTTTGGAGAAATGATTGCAAAGATAGTTAGAATCCAAGGCGTCTAGTAGAGCTTTGAAAGGTAGCAACTACGGTGGAGGGTCGATAGGACAGAAGAGTTAGTTCTATGATGCCCAGCTTATCATCACTTTCTGCTTGGGCAGTTAGTTAGCAAAGAAAGAAGACAGATCTGTATTTTCAACATAATTGTGAAAATGGATTTCACTATTTACTTTGTATATAGGTTGTCGTGAAGATTACCCACGACAAACGCATGAATAAAATATCGCTTTCAGATAAGAGTTTCATAATTTAAGATTGAATCCTCTGCTATACTAGAGATAGTGGAGGATTTTGTTATGAATGGGCTACTCGATTTTTTGATACATGTCCGTGATGACAGAGAACCATGGAAAATCAAGCACCTCTTATCAGATATTGTGCTACTTATTTTCTTTGCACGTCTATCAGGTGCAGAATATTGGGATGAAATTGAGGAGTTTGGGAAATGCCTACGAGTCTTCCTTGCGAACTGTGTTGGAGTTAGAAAATGGGATTCCGTCTCATGATACGCTCCAATGTGTCTTTGCGACCCTAAATCCCCAAGTTCTAGTAGAAGTAACACAGATGTAGTCTGCTCTCCTTGAAGAAGCAGAACTATCAGCTAAGAGTTTTACTCGATTTTCGAAACGCCTGATAGCGATTGACGGAAAGATGATTCGAGGGAATGCCAGCCCAAGGCAGAAAGCCTTGCATATTGTCTCAGCTTATGCGACAGACTTAGGGATTTCCTATGGTCAAGTAGCGACAGATGAAAAGTCTAATGAAATCACAGCGATACCAGAGTTATTAGACATGATTTCAGTGAAGGGCTGTATGATAAGCCTTGATGCCATGGGAACCCAGAAGGCTATTGCGGATAAGATTATCAAGAAGAAGGCTAGCCGTAAAAGATAATCAGAGGAGCCTTCTAGCAGATATTCGGCCCTTTTTCGAGGTAGATACTGAGCGAGATGATAGCTATGAGACGCTTGAGAAAGCACATGGTCAAATCGAGTTGAGACAGTATGAGGTCATCAACAATACTCGTTGGCTCCGGAAAGCCCATCCAGAATGGGGTCATATTCAGAGTATAGGACGAGCTCATATTCACATCACCAAGAATGGTCAAGAGAGTGAAGAAACCCGCTACTTTATCTTGAGTAGTCAGGTTAGCGCCAAGGAATTATGCGACTATGTACGCGGTCATTGGCAGATAGAGAGCCTGCATTGGCTGTTAGATGTTGTTTTTCGAGAAGATGCGAATAAGACATTGAACAAGCAATTAGCGTTTAATTTGAATGTAATGGACAAATTCTGCCTCGCTGTCCTAAAACGGCTGGATTTTGGAAAGAAAATGAGCATGCGACGCAAGAAATATGCCCTTAGTCTATCCTTTGACCAGTATTTGAAACGACTATTTTAAATCAAAAAAGTGTTTGAGGGAGAAAAAGGGAGAAGAACGTTTCATGCGTTTGGCGTGGTTTTTACTTGATACCAGTAGCATTTTGGGTATAATTTAATTAGAAGTAGTCGGAGAGTAGTACCGACTCTAAAAAGAAAATACTCTAAAGTTGATGTAGTCGTAAGGGTCGCGACTCTAAAAAGAAAGGCCCTTTTTTCGTATGATATTAGATGAGTTTCAAGAAAATCATGCGCGTGGACATGGTGTTATGGTTCTTGATATCAATAATCAGCTGATTGCAATTCTGCTTCGATCTGGTATTTCTGAGAATCTTAGGAACTCAAGCCATTTATTCCCTTACAAAACCTATAGACGTCACGATGGGAAAATGTGCTTAAAGGCCTTAGACTTTAGTAAGTTGACTATTATTGATGAAAAATATATTGACAACTCAAGGATATATCACTTTAAAAATCCCAATGAGAAATCTTTTTACTTGAAAAATTCAAATCGTATCTTTTCACGAGTTAAGAACTACATAAACAAGTATATTAAGATTTGCTCAAAAATTGAAAATGGAGGTACTGTCACCTTTAGAACTTTGAGCCCATATCGATTTAGCACTCTACGTAACTTTCATGATGAATTAGGACCAGCTTGGATTTCTCTTTTTAATGTTGTTTGCGTTCACATTATCTAGATAACGTATCGAAAAAGGCTAGTGTTGATATGAATAGGGGATGAGCAGTTGGATTTATAAAACATCATCAATAGTTGTTTACTACTCATTCATAAAGGACGTGTCAGAAAAGGCACGCCTTTTTTATCGATATGTGATATAATGGGAGAAGAAATTCGGGGATTTTTTGCACACCCCTACAAGGATAAAGGTTAAATTGTATGATTAAGTTGATAGCAACGGATATGGATGGAACATTTCTTCGTGAGGATCATCAGTTCAATCGAGATCGTTTTCGTAAGATATTGGATCAATTCCATCAAAAAGGCTATCTTTTTGCAGCAGCAAGCGGGCGTTCCTTGTTGAGTTTGCAAGCTGTTTTCCAAGGCTTTGAAGATGAAATGGCATTTATTGCGGAAAATGGCTCAATCGTATCCTACAAAGGAGACATAATTTTTGAAGATCAACCCATTGAACCGACAGTGTATATGGAGATTGTCCGTCGATTATCAGCCAGTCCATACGGTCAAAAAAGTTGTGTCGTCCTATCAGGGAAAAATAAAGCCTATCTCTTAAAGAGTGGAGATAGAGAGTTCATAGAGAGGATTTCCCCCTTTTATGTGAAGACGAGTCTCGTGTCGGATTTTTCGGAAGTGACAGAAGATATTGTCAAGATTGTAGTCACTTTTCCAAGTGAGGAAGTAGAAGTGGCACAAGAATGGCTGAATCAAGAGTTTGATGGCGTAACAGCTGTTACGACTGGTTTTAATTCAGTTGATATTATTCTATCAGATAGTCATAAGGCGGTTGGAATGTCCAAATTATGTGAGTATTGTGGTCTAGAAGCGGCTGATGTGGTAGCCTTTGGGGACAATCAAAATGATTTGGAAATGCTTGAATTTGCAGGGATAGCCCTTGCAACTAGTAATGCGAGGCCAGAAGTAAAAAAGATAGCGGATAGGGTCATTGGCCATTGCAATGATGAAGCGGTCTTGACGTATATAGAGGAGATGTTAAATGAGTATTAAATTGATTGCCTTAGATTTGGACGGAACCTTGTTGACGTCTGATAAGCGGATTTCAGATAAGAACAAAAAAGCCTTGCAAGTAGCTAGAGAAAAGGGTGTTTATGTGGTTTTGACAACCGGGCGGCCCTTAAAAGCGATTGAACAATTTCTGGCAGAATTGGATTTGCTTGGAGAAGGACAGTATTCAATTACGTTTAATGGTGGGTTGGTTCAAGAAAATACAGGTCGTATTTTAGAAGAGACAGGATTTTCTGTTGAAGATGTGCGTGTGATTCGTGAGGTGACCAACCAGCTTGAATTGCCACTTGATGCGATTCACGGTGGAGATGTCTATTCCTTAGATGCGGCGCGTGCCTCACTCTATTCGACTTGCAATCCACTTTTACAGATTATTCCAACGACAGATGCCACTCTTCCTGAAGACGTAACGTATAATAAAGCCGTAACAGCAGTTGATGCAGTATTTTTAGACCAACAGATTGCGAAATTACCAGCATTTTTGTATGAACGCTTTGAAATTTTTAAGTCACGGAATATTCTCTTGGAATGGAGTCCAAAGGGAGTTCACAAGGCAAACGGTCTTGCCAAGTTGATTGAACATTTAGGAATTGATCGATCAGAAGTAATGGCCTGTGGTGATGAAGAAAATGATCTCAGTATGGTCGAATGGGCTGGACTCGGTGTTGCAATGGCAAACGCCAGCTCAAAACTAAAAGAAGTTGCTAAGGTGGTGTTACCAGTTACTAATGATGAAGACGGCATTGCTTGGGCAATTGAACAATATGTAGTAAGTGAGGAAGAAGATGGGACTATTTGAACGCTTGTTTGGTCACAAGGAAAAAGAAGAACTCGCTCTGTCAGAAGAAAACCAGATACAAGAGGAGACAGCAGATCGTGGTGATAGAGCAGAGGCGCTAGATGATATAGAGCAGCCCCATGCAGTGGCTGAGGGAATTGAGGAGCCGGCTGAGACTGCCGAGGAATTGCCTAAGGAAATGCCGGAAGAAGAGGTTTCCGTTGAAGCCATTCATTCGGAACCTGCTGATGAACCTCTAGATGCGCAAAAGCAGCGTACACTGGACTTTATGGCAGAATATTACGCCGCCAAGGAAGCGGCTGCTCTTCGGATTCGGGAAGCACAAGAACAAGGAGTGAATCCTGCTGTTCAAACGAAAAATGAGCCAGCAGTAGAAGAAGGATTAGCGCCTGAGAGTGAAGAGGAAAAATACCAACGGACTCTCAAGAAAACTCGGACAGGCTTTGGAGCTAAGCTCAATCAATTCTTTGCGAACTTCCGTTCAGTAGATGAGGAATTCTTTGAGGAATTAGAGGAATTGCTCATTACAAGTGATGTCGGTGTACAGGTTGCTTCTAACTTAACAGAAGAGCTACGCTACGAAGCTCGCTTGGAAAATGCCAAAAGGCCCGAAGCCTTGCGCCGGTTGATTATCGAAAAATTGGTTGATATTTACGAAAAAGATGGTCAGTTTAGCGAGCAAATTGCCTTTCAAGATGGTCTGACAGTCATGCTCTTTGTCGGTGTTAATGGGGTTGGAAAAACAACCTCTATCGGGAAATTGGCGTATCGCTACAAGCAGGCTGGCAAGAAGGTCATGTTGGTTGCAGCAGATACTTTCCGTGCTGGTGCAGTAGCGCAATTGGTTGAGTGGGGTCGCCGTGTAGATGTGCCTGTTGTGACAGGACCAGAGAAATCAGATCCAGCTAGTGTGGTTTTTGACGGTATGGAAAAGGCCATGACAGAGCAGGTGGATATTCTCATGATTGACACAGCTGGTCGCCTGCAAAACAAGGAAAATCTCATGGCTGAGTTAGAAAAAATTGGTCGCATTATCAAGCGTAGTCTACCAGATGCTCCTCATGAAACCTTATTGGCTCTGGATGCCTCTACTGGTCAAAATGCTCTGGTTCAGGCTAAGGAGTTTTCAAAAATTACTCCCTTAACTGGCCTTGTTTTGACGAAATTGGATGGTACTGCGCGTGGTGGTGTCGTACTAGCTATTCGTCAAGAACTAGATATTCCAGTCAAACTGATTGGATTTGGTGAAAAGATTGATGATATCGGTGAATTTCATTCTGAATCTTTCATGAGAGGTCTGTTAGAAGGTTTAGTATAGTGAATTGACTAAAGGTTAGGACATCGTTATACTCTATAAAAATCAAAATCTGACTAGCTTCCACAATTGAGAATTGTGGAAGGCTGGAAATAAAACGAGCACAGCTCGCCCCTTGCAATTGAGAATTGTGGAAGGCTGGAAATAAAACGAGCACAGCTCGCCCCTTGCAATTGAGAATTGTGGAAGGCTGGAAATAGAACGAGCACAGCTCGTCTCCACTGAACCATCGTACTAATGCTAGCTGAGGCTTATTACATAATCCTTATTTCCAACCTTCAACAGTCCACTTGTTGAAGCAAGGTGAGTTAACGATGTCAGACTTTGATTTTTGACGAGTATTAAGTCGCTTTGATGAACGCCAGTTCCATCTGCAGCTCCTTATCCTATTCCTTTCTCAATCCACTATATAAGAAAAAATTCCAATCGGGTGATTGGAATTTTTGTATGTCATCTTACAGCAATCCGCGTTCACGATACCAGACATCTGGCGTCCAGACCCATTTGCTACCGTAGCTTTCTAATAAATCAAATGCGGCTTGTGGTCCCATGCTTCCTGCTGGATAGTAGTGGAGAGGGACTTGGTTGTCTTGCCAGATTCGGATGACCTGATCGATAAATTGCCAGCTGGCCTTGACCTCTTCCCAATGACTGAAGTTGGTGGAATCACCATGTAAGACATCAAAGAAGAGCTTTTCGTAGGCTTCTGGTGAATTGCCAAGAGCTGTTGCATTGTGGCGGAAGTCTAATTTTGCAGGTGTAAGGGCAAAGTGAGATCCGACTTCTTTTCCATTGATAGATAGTGAGAAACCTTCCGTTGGCTGAATGTAAATGGTTAAGATATTTTTTTCTGCTTGCTGTCCAAAAATATCATGTGCCTGTTTGAAGACAATGGTAATCCGTGTCCCTTTTTCGGTCAAGCGTTTGCCTGTACGGAAGAAGAATGGCACATCTCGAAATGTATCTGTATCGACAAAGAAAACACCACTTGCAAAGGTTTCTGTCTGAGAATTTGCTGCGATATTTGGCTCTTCTAAATAGCTTATATAGTCTTTGCCGTCAATATGCCCAGCCGTGTATTGCCCCCTGATGAAATTGCGTTTAATTTCCTCATCTGTCTGTTGTTTCAGATATTGGAAAACCTTGATTTTCTCTGCTCGTACATCGGCTTCCTGAAAGCTAGCGGGCTTATCCATAGCAAGTAGTGATAGAACTTGCAGAGCATGGTTTTGAATCATGTCTTTCAAGGCGCCTGAATGGTCATAATACCCTCCACGGTCCTCAACACCAATCGATTCTGCGAAGTTGATTTGTACGGATTCGATATAATTGCGATTCCAAATGTGTTCAAAAATGATATTAGCAAAGCGAACAGCAAAGATATTTTGGACCATTTCCTTGCCAAGGTAGTGGTCAATGCGGTAGATTTGTTCTTCTTCAAAGGTTTCTGCCAATTCCTGATTGAGTTTTTCTGCCGTCTCTAGGCTTGTCCCGAATGGTTTTTCAATGATTAAGCGCTCAAAGCCTTTTCCGTCAACAATTTGTTCGGATTTCAAATGTTTGGCAATAGTTCCGAAAAATTCAGGGGCCATAGAGAGGAAGAAGACTTTGTTATGCTCAGTTTGGTATTTTGCGCCCAATTCTTCCTGTAATTGTTTCAGGGCGATGTAGTGTTCAGTATCATTGACATCGTGGCTCTGGTAGTAGAAATGACTGGCGAATTCATGTGCCTGACGCGTATTGTCTGGTAAATCTCCGAGCGATTCAATGACAATTTGTTCAAAATAGTCCTTGGTCCAAGGACGGCGTGCTGTACCAATGACCGCAAAATGTTGCCCAATATGTCCAGCCTTATATAATCGAAACAGTGAGGGATAGAGTTTGCGTTTGGCAAGATCTCCACTCGCTCCAAAAATAGTAAATAATACGTGTGATGACATAAGTAAGTTCCAATCTGTAGAATTTATTAATTAGTATATCATAAATTGTCTGAAAATTCACCTAATACTCGTTAAAAATCAAAGAGAAAAAAGCCGAGCTTGAGCCCGGACTTGTATTTCCCACTTTTCATCGTTTTTATTATGAAAGCTCATTAGAAATGGCTATTTTAGAGAGATTTTTTCTGCTAAAAGATACGGTAAACATAAGGATTTTTCGGTTGCTTAATCTTGACACATTCTGTTAGTTCAAGCGTTGGAAGAGCTTGCTGAAGGGAACTATGATAGGAAAGTTGAATGATTCCCTTAGCTGCAACCCAGGTATTGTCTTGAAATTGGGTGTCTTGGCCAGTTGACAGGAGCCCGTAGACACCGGAGTCAGCAATACAATGGATAATCCCAAATCGGAAGAGAAATTGTTGGTTGGCATTATCAGGGTCATTGTAGACAAAGCCTACCATTTCAATTGTTTTGCCAACAAATTCATTCGGATAATCATAGATAGCTTCCATGACTTCCATGTAATTTTCGCTGGTTACACGAATGGTTTCTTGACTCAGATACCGCTCAGCCACCTTACGCATTTCAGCTTGGTAACTGGACTTGGTGAAATAAGCAGAGGTATCGGGCTTCAAGTATTGAACAGTTGTTCCTTCTTGTTCTTGTATGGCAGCATTATTTCCTGCTGCGAGAGGAAAATGGTAGCCCTTAGCAGCTACTGTTGTCGAATCTAAGTGAACTGTTGGAAAGCCCCAAGCAACAAGAAGTGGAATCAGCAGCAGGCCGATACTGGTTAACTTAGCGATTTTTGTAGAAAGATGGCTATGCGTTTCCATTTGCTTCATCCAAATATAGAGCTGGACAAGGGCTAGGACAAAGGTTAATACCATGGAGAGATAGGCCAAATAAGAATAGTGGAGATTGATATACTGATCCAATTTTCCAGAAATGTAGAGATAGAGAGTCATTTCAAAATAACCCGCTAGAATTAAGAAACGAACCATACTAAATACCTCCTAGCACAAGACAATACAAGACGATAACAACCGAGATAATGCTGATAAATTGCAGAATAAAGGATGTCTTAAAGGAATGCTTCATCATGATGAGATTTTTAATGTCAATCATGGGGCCGATAACGAGAAAGGCCATGACAGGAGCAAAACCAAAGGTCGCAAGCAATGAAGAACCGATAAAGGCATCGGCTTCTGAGCAGAGCGATAGTAAAAAGGCAAGCAACATCATCAAGAGAATAGCCGTTATTGGATTGTGGCCGATTTTGGTCAAGATACTGGTTGGAATGTAAACTTGCACAAGACTGGCGAATAGGCAACCAAAAATCAGATAGCGACCGGTATCGAAAAATTCATCAATACTCTGTACCAAGGCTTGACCAACTTTTTTCCAACCTGTTAGATGGGAAAAGTGATGTTCATGCAGGGGTATCGCAGTCTCTTTTACAATCGAATCTGTCCGTATAAAACCGAGAAATAGCCCCAAAACCAGTGCTACAAGGATGGAACCAAGGGCACGATAGAGGGCAAATTTGATCGAATTTCCAAAGGCAGTAAAAGTGGCAAATAAGACAATGGGGTTGATAACGGGCGCTGTTGCCAAAAAGGGAATAGCTGTATAAGTAGGAACTTTTTTTTCCAGTAATCGATTGACAATGGGGACAATGCCACATTCACAAGAAGGAAAAATAAAGCCGATAAAGGTTCCGAATAAAATTCTCAAAAAACGATTTTGAGGTAAGGCCTGATGAACACGGTCTGGTGTTACATAGACCTCGATAAAACCTGAAATCAAGGAACCAATGAGAACAAAAGGCAGAGCCTCGATGACAATAGAAAGAAAAATCGCTCCTGCTTGTAAGACAGAAGCTGGTAAGTTTTGTAATCCCAACATCAGGCGAACCTACTTTTCTGCAGATTTCTGGTCTTTTGTTTCTTTTGGGGGTTTGGGGTCTGGAAATTCCACTTTTTCGAGTGCGTCAAAAGAAGCAAATTCTTCTAACATTTTTTCTAAATCATCTTGTCGCTTGTATGTAACAGCCATGAAATACCTCCAAATAATGCTTGTTTGATAATGATAAGTCTATTATACTCTTTCTTCTGGAAAAATGCAGAATTTAGCCATTTTTAAAAGTTGAAAAGCAGGTGTTTCGTTTCGGGTTCTGGCTCAAATCATGGTATAATAACAGTATGAAAGATAGAATGAATGACTTAGTAAATCAGCTGAATCAATATGCAGATGCTTACTACCGATTAGACCGTCCAGTTGTCTCAGATGCTGAATATGATCAGCTCTATCGCGAATTGGTGGAGCTAGAGGAAGCACATCCTGATCTGGTCTTGCCAAACAGTCCTAGTCATCGTGTGGGTGGGAAACTCTTAGACGGTTTTAGCAAATACCAGCACGAATACCCTTTGTACAGCTTACAAGACGCCTTTTCCTTTGAAGAATTGGAAACCTTTGACCGCCGTATTCGTAAGGAATTTCCAAATGCAACCTATATTTGTGAATTAAAAATTGATGGCTTATCGATTTCGCTGACCTATGAGGCTGGTCAGTTGGTTGTAGGAGCTACTCGTGGAGATGGCAATATCGGTGAAAATATCACAGAAAATCTCAAACGAGTACAGGATATTCCCCTAACATTACCAGAAGACCTTGATATAACTGTCCGTGGCGAATGCTATATGCCCAAGGCTTCGTTTGATCGCATCAATCAGATTCGTCAAGAAGCTGGAGAAGTAGAATTTGCCAATCCACGAAATGCAGCAGCAGGGACCTTGCGCCAATTGGATACCAGAATCGTAGCTAAACGTGGTCTTGCGACCTTTTTATACCAAGAAGCCAGTCCGACAGAAGCAGATAGTCAGTCCCATGTTCTTGATAAATTGACCAAGCTAGGTTTTGTAACCAATCAGGATTACCATTTGGCAGAGACGATTCAAGATGTCTGGGACTTTATCCAAGACTTGGCTAGTCGGAGAGAGACCTTGCCCTATGACATTGACGGTGTTGTGATTAAGGTCAATAATCTGACTATTCAAGATGAATTAGGCTTTACGATTAAGGCACCGCGCTGGGCAATTGCCTATAAATTTCCTGCTGAAGAAAAAGAAGCAGAGATTCTATCGGTGGACTGGACAGTCGGTCGGACGGGCGTTGTAACCCCGACGGCTAATTTGACACCTGTTCAATTGGCAGGGACTACTGTGAGTCGTGCGACCTTGCACAATGTGGATTACATTGCTGAAAAAGATATTCGCCTGCATGATACGGTCATTGTCTATAAAGCGGGGGATATTATTCCAGCGGTTTTATCGGTTGTGGAAGCAAAGCGAGATCAGCAAGAACCCCTGATCATTCCAAGAGACTGTCCGAGTTGCCAGGGTGAGTTGAGGCACTATGAGGACGAGGTTGCTCTCCGTTGCATCAATCCACTTTGTCCTGCCCAGTTAAAAAGTAAATTAGAGCATTTTGCCAGTCGTGATGCCATGAATATTGCAGGGCTTGGCAGTTCGATTGTAGAAAAACTCTTTTCTGCCAATCTAGTCCATGATGTGGCAGATATTTACCGCCTATCTGTTGAGGATTTATTGACCTTAGAAGGCTTTAAAGAGAAGTCGGCCACAAAACTGCATCAAGCGATTCAGGCTTCAAAGACCCATTCGGCAGAGCGACTTTTGTTTGGCTTAGGCATTCGTCATGTCGGCAGCAAGGCTAGTAAGATCTTATTAGAAACCTTTACCTCGATTCCCAATCTTGCCAAAGCTGATTTGGAGGAGATTGCAACACTTGAAGGAATAGGAGCTGTTATTGCCCAGTCTGTAACGAGTTATTTTGCAAGCGAAGGGGCTAAGGTCTTAGTAGCAGAATTGGAACTGCTAGGAGTCAATCTTACCTACCTTGGTCACAGTCTTGCAACAGATGCTCTCTTATCTGGTATGACCATTGTCTTGACTGGAAAATTAGAGCGCCTCAAGCGGAGCGAGGCCAAGGCTAAACTGGAGAGTTTGGGAGCGACTGTTACAGGATCTGTCTCGAAAAAAACAGATCTTGTAGTAGCAGGTAGTGATGCAGGCAGTAAATTAACAAAGGCACAAGAATTGGGCATTGAGGTAAAAGACGAGGCCTGGTTAGAAAGTCTATAGGTGCATATATGGAACAAAGAAAACGAGCGCGATTGATTTATAATCCTGTTTCCGGTCAGGAAATTATGAAGAAAAATGTAGCAGAAGTACTGCACATTTTAGAAGGTTTTGGCTATGAAACCTCTGCTTTTCAAACAAGTCCTGAACAAGATTCAGCGAAAAATGAAGCGACCAGAGCAGCTGAAGCAGGTTTTGACTTGGTGATTGCTGCTGGCGGAGATGGAACGATTAACGAAGTGGTGAATGGGCTTGCCTTTCTCCCCAAACGTCCGCAGATGGCCATTATTCCAACTGGCACAACCAATGATTACGCAAGGGCCCTAAAAATTCCTAGGGGAAATCCAGTTGAGGCAGCAAAGGTTATTGGGAAGCAACAGACGATTTTAATGGACATTGGTCTTGCGAAAAATCAACAGTCTGGAGACAATTATTTTATCAATATTGCCGCTGCAGGGACCTTGACAGAATTAACCTATAGCGTTCCGAGCCAACTCAAGACAATTTTTGGTTACCTCGCCTATGTGGTAAAGGGAGCAGAATTACTCCCACAAGTTCAGTTTACTCCTGTTCGTGTAGCCTATGACGAAGGCGTTTTTGAAGGAAAAATCTCTATGATTTTTGTCGCCTTAACCAATTCGATTGGCGGTTTTGAGCAGATTGTGCCGGATGCTAAGTTGGATGATGGTATGTTTACCTTGATTATGGTAAAGACAGGCAATCTCTTTGAGATTCTGCACTTGATTCGTCTCGTTATTGACGGAGGAAAGCATGTTGACAGCGATAAGATTGAATACATCAAGACCCGTCAGCTAACGATTGAATCCTTGGATAGCGACAATCGCATGATGTTAAATCTCGATGGTGAATATGGAGGGGATGCTCCAGTTGAGCTGATTAATCTGGCAAATCATATTGAATTTTTCGCTGATACAGACAAGGTGGCAGATGAGGCTATTACCCTTGATACAGATGAACTAAATCGAGAAGATATGACCAAACGCTTTATTGCGGAAACAGATCAATTAGATGAAAGCATATAAATAGGAAGAAAAGATAAATTGTCTTTTCTTTTTTTACAAGCGAACAATAGAAAACGCTTTCAAATACTGTCTTTTCTTGACAAAAGCATTTTTTAGGAGTATCCTATCATGGTATAAAAATTTAAAAGGAGAATTAAAAATGGATGTATCTGCATTAGCTTTAGGTGTTGCCTGTTTAGGTGTTAGTGTTGGTGAGGGATTACTGGTTGCAAGCTATCTTAGTTCAACAGCACGTCAACCTGAATTACAAAGCAAACTAATGACAGGAGTATTCATGGGCGTAGCCTTCATTGAGGGTACTTTCTTCGTAACCCTTGCGATGACATTGTTCTTGCGTGGATAAGGAATACCTCAGAATCATTAGAAAGGGGGAGTAATCGTGGAAGGAACTGCAGCTCCAACAATTACTCTAGGTCCTGTAACCTTTGATGTAACCATGGTCATTGTTACAATGGTTACGATTACCATTATATTTTTACTTGTATTTTGGGCCAGTCGCAGCATGACGTTGAAGCCAAAGGGCAAGCAAAATGTATTGGAATACGTCTATGAGTTGACAATCAATTTTACAAAAGGAAATTTGGGTGATATCGAGTCAAAGAGATATGCTCTTTACTTCTTTACACTCTTTCTATTTCTCTTGCTAGCAAATAATTTAGGACTGATGACAAAATTAGAATCATCAGAGGGTGTGAATTTCTGGACTTCTCCAACCTCTAATATGGCTTATGACTTTGGTTTGGCCATTATGGCAGTTGTTTTCTGTCACGTAGAAGGGATTCGTCGCCAAGGGTTTAAAAATTATTTAAAAGCTTTTGTAACCCCTTGGGCAATGGCTCCGATGAATATTTTGGAAGAAGTGACGAACGTAGCTTCTCTTGCACTTCGTTTGTACGGAAATATCTTTGCCGGTGAAATTTTGGTAACCCTATTGGTACAGATGTCACAAAAAAGTGCGTTTGCTTATCCCATTGCCTTCCTATTGAATGTCATCTGGACTGGTTTTTCGGTCTTTATTTCCTGCTTACAAGCCTATGTGTTTGTGATGCTGGTTTCGATGTATTTAAATAAGAAAATTCAAGGTGAAGGTGAATAGGAAAGGATGTAGGTATTCATGATTACAGGACTAAGTATAAATAGTACCATGCTTGGTAATTTTATTCTGGTTACGGCTTCTTTTGCCGTATTGATTGTGGCAATTCGCCTCTTCGCATGGGATAAAATTACAGGTATTTTTGAAGAACGTGCTGCGAAAATTTCAGGAGATATTGATGCAGCAGAAGAAAAATTAGCAGAAGCCTCAGATCTTGTTCAACAACGAGAACAGGAGTTGGCACAAGGCCGTGTAGAAGGACAAAAGATTGTTCAAGATGCTGTTGACCGTGCAAAGCTAGAGAAAAAACGCATTTTGGAACAAGCTGAAGTGGAGATCGAAGCCTTGAAAAAGAAAGCCGATTTGGAAATTGAAGCTGAGAAGCGAGAAGCTCAGGAGAAATTGCACATTCAAGTTGCCGATTTGGCAGTTGATTTGGCGAGCAAAATTATCTTAGAGGATTTGGATCAGCAAGCGCATAGCGAATTGATTAGTCGCTATATTGATAGGCTAGGAGAAGAATAATGAATGCTAGAGAAACTGCCTTGGTGCAAAAATATGCTCAATCATTCGTTGATAAGGTATATGATCGCGAGGATGTCTGGACGATTTATGACCAAATCTCGGCTATTCTCACGGTTATTCAAGATAGTAAATTAAATCGAATTCTCTTATCTGCAACGGTTTCTCATGCTGAAAAGGCTGAATTTGTTCATGCGATTCGCCAATCAACCTACCGAGAAGTCAATGACATGATTGAAGCTGTAGCGCGTGACGGTCATGCTGATTTGCTCGTTGAAACGCTAGAAGCAGCCCTGCGGTTGATCAGCAAGAGCAAGCAAGAGTTTGATGCCCATATTGTATCTGTCTATCCATTGACAGAGGAACAAAAAGAAAAGGTGCGTCATCTGGTAGAAAATCGTTTTTCGTTGAAAGTTCGTCATATTATAGAAGAAATTGACAGAGAAGTTTTGGGTGGCTTTATCGTAACAGTCAACCACAAGGTTATCGATGCCAGTGTGCGGACGCAATTGAAAGAAATTCGAAATAGACTTTAGAAAATAGAAAGTGGTGTTCTTTTGGTGATTAATGCACAAGAAATTAGCGCTTTACTAAAACAACAAATTGAAGGGTTTCAGCCCGATTTTGACTATACAGAGACGGGAGTTGTAACTTATATTGGTGACGGGATTGCCCGTGCTCACGGATTGGATAATGCCATGAGTGGAGAGCTTCTGATTTTTGAAAATGGTACAATCGGAATGGCTCAAAATCTGGAAACGGTCGATGTAGGGATTATCATCTTGGGACCTTTCACCGATATTCGGGAAGGTTCGGTTGTTCGCCGTACTGGAAAAATCATGGAAGTACCAGTTGGTCAAGCCTTGATTGGACGTGTGGTGAATCCACTTGGACAGCCTGTTGATGGACTCGGTGAAATTCGGACTACTAAGACAAGACCGATTGAGTATCCAGCACCAGGTGTGATGCAGCGGAAATCCGTTAACCAGCCCCTTCAAACAGGCTTAAAGGCAATTGATGCCCTCGTGCCAATTGGTCGTGGTCAGCGTGAGTTGATTATCGGAGACCGACAAACAGGGAAAACCTCGATTGCCATTGATGCAATTTTGAATCAAAAAGATCAAGATATGATTTGTATCTATGTGGCAATTGGGCAAAAAGAATCGACAGTCCGTACTCAGGTTGAAACACTTCGTCAATATGGAGCGCTTGATTACACGATTGTGGTAACGGCTTCAGCTTCTCAACCGTCTCCATTGCTTTTCTTGGCGCCGTATGCTGGCGTTGCAATGGCAGAAGAATTCATGTATGAAGGCAAACATGTCTTGGTTGTTTACGATGATTTATCAAAACAAGCGGTTGCCTACCGTGAATTATCCCTACTTCTTCGCCGTCCACCAGGTCGGGAAGCCTATCCAGGGGATGTCTTTTATCTACACAGTCGCTTGTTAGAGCGCTCTGCTAAGGTGTCAGATGAACTAGGCGGTGGATCGATTACTGCCTTACCATTTATTGAAACGCAGGCGGGAGATATCTCAGCCTATATCGCAACCAACGTTATTTCAATCACGGACGGCCAAATTTTCTTGAAAGATGATTTGTTCAATTCAGGAATTCGTCCTGCGATTGATGCGGGTTCATCGGTATCCCGTGTTGGTGGTTCTGCCCAAATTAAGGCGATGAAAAAAGTAGCAGGTACACTTCGGATTGACCTTGCTTCTTACCGTGAATTAGAAGCCTTTACTCAATTTGGTTCAGATTTGGATGCTGCGACCCAAGCGAAATTAAATCGTGGACGTCGAACAGTGGAAGTGCTGAAGCAACCACTTCATAAACCATTACCAGTTGAGAAACAAGTTCTTATTCTTTATGCCTTGACAAATGGCTTCTTAGACTCAGTACCGATCGATGATATTTTGGCTTTCGAAGAAGAACTCTATGCCTACTTTGACTTGCACCATGACGGTCTTTTGGATACCATTCGGGTTACAAAAGATTTGCCAGATACAGATGTATTAAATGCTGCTATTCAGGAATTTAAAGACCAGTCTGTCTTTCAGTAAAGGAGAAGTGTTATGGCAGGTTCTCTCAATGAAATAAAAACAAAAATTGCCTCTACAAAGAAAACCAGTCAAATCACAGGTGCAATGCAGATGGTATCGGCTGCCAAGCTAGCTAAATCAGAGCAATTGGCAAAGTCCTTTCAGATTTATGCTAGCAAGGTTCGGAAAATTACGACAGACTTGCTCCGTGGTGAATTGATGGAAGGTTCGACCAACCCTATGTTGATTCGTCGGCCAATCCAAAAATCAGGCTATATTGTAATTACCTCTGATAGTGGTTTGAAAGGGAGCTACAATGCGATGATTCTCAAGGCTGTTATGGAAATGATTGAACAGGACCATACTAGCAAGGATGAGTATGAAATCATTGCCATCGGTGGTATGGGAGCGGATTTCTTTCGAGCAAGAGGCATTCAACCAATCTTCGAATTGCGTGGCTTAGCGGACAATCCAAGTTTTGATGATGTTCAGAAAATCATTTCAAAATCTGTTGAGATGTATAAAAACGAGATTTTTGATGAATTGTATGTCTGCTACAACCACCATATAAATAGTTTGAGTCGTCAAGTGCGCGTGCAACAGATGTTACCAGTCGAAGATTTAGACCACAATGAAGCAGACGGCTATACGGCTACCTTTGAACTGGAACCAAGTAGGGATGCGCTTTTGGGACAACTCTTGACACAATATGCAGAATCAACGATATATGGTGCGATTTTAGACGCTAAAACGGCTGAGAATGCTGCAGGTATGGTAGCTATGCAGACAGCAACAGATAATGCTAAGAGTGTGATTGATGAATTGACCATTCGTTACAATCGGGCGCGTCAGGCAGCAATTACACAGGAAATTACAGAAATCGTAGCAGGAGCAAGCGCTCTTGACTAGATGATTCGAGAGCAGTTAGTATTTTTCAGCTTTCTCAAAGAGTAGAATAAAGGATTAAACGCTCTCATATCTTGTTGAATTGAATTCGAGCTAAGCACTGTGTGAAAAAGATAAATCTTCCTAGAGTTTTCTAACTCTTCGTCAGATTTCCTATTTTCGCTGTGTGCTTTAAACGCTCTCATATCTTGTTGAATTGAATTCGAGCTAAGCACTGTGTGAAAAAGATAAATCTTCCTAGAGTTTTCTAACTCTTCGTCAGATTTCCTATTTTCGCTGTGTGCTTTAAACGCTCTCATATCTTGTTGAATTGAATTCGAGCTAAGCACTGTGTGAAAAAGATAAATCTTCCTAGAGTTTTCTAACTCTTCGTCAGATTTCCTATTTTCACTGTGTGCTTTAAACGCTCTCATATCTTAATAAATTGAACACGGACTAAGAGCTGTGTAAAAAAGATAGATTTCCTTGTGTTCATCGGACACATCGTCAATCTCCTATTTTTACTGTGCTCTTTACGTCCTTTGTATCTTGTATAAAGGAGAAAAAATGAGTTCAGGCAAAATTACTCAGGTTGTTGGGCCGGTTGTCGATGTGGCATTTTCGGCTGATGATAAGCTTCCTGAGATTAACAACGCACTTGTCGTTTATAAGAACGATGAATCAAAACAAAAAGTCGTGCTTGAGGTTGCATTGGAGCTAGGCGATGGTGTTGTTCGAACCATTGCTATGGAATCAACAGATGGCTTGACTCGTGGAATGGAAGTTCTCGACACTGGACATCCCATTTCTGTCCCTGTTGGGAAGGAAACGCTTGGTCGTGTCTTTAACGTTCTAGGTGATACGATTGACTTGGAGACGCCATTTGACGAGACAGTAGAACGTCATCCGATTCATAAAAAAGCTCCGACATTTGATGAATTATCAACTGCAACAGAGATTTTGGAAACAGGTATTAAAGTTATTGACCTCCTAGCTCCTTATTTGAAGGGGGGGAAAGTCGGTCTCTTTGGTGGTGCCGGTGTTGGTAAAACGGTTCTTATCCAAGAATTGATTCACAATATCGCTCAAGAACACGGTGGTATTTCAGTATTTACTGGTGTTGGTGAGCGGACTCGTGAAGGGAATGACCTCTACTGGGAAATGAAAGAATCAGGTGTTATTGAAAAAACAGCCATGGTGTTTGGACAGATGAATGAACCACCAGGTGCTCGTATGCGGGTTGCCTTGACTGGCTTGACGATTGCAGAATACTTCCGTGATGTTGAAGGTCAGGATGTGCTATTATTCATCGATAATATCTTCCGTTTCACGCAAGCAGGTTCAGAAGTCTCTGCCCTCTTGGGTCGGATGCCGTCAGCTGTAGGATATCAACCAACCCTAGCAACTGAAATGGGACAATTGCAGGAGCGGATTACCTCAACTAAAAAAGGTTCTGTAACATCTATCCAAGCGATTTATGTTCCAGCAGATGACTACACTGACCCAGCACCAGCAACAGCCTTTGCACACTTGGATTCAACCACCAACTTGGAGCGGAAATTGACACAGTTGGGAATTTATCCAGCCGTGGATCCTCTCGCCTCTAGTTCACGTGCCTTGGCACCTGAAGTCGTTGGAGAAGAGCATTATGCGGTCGCTATGGAAGTAAAACGCGTCTTGCAACGCTATCAAGAGTTACAAGATATTATTGCTATCTTGGGAATGGATGAATTGTCTGATGATGAAAAGACCTTGGTTGGTCGTGCTCGTCGCATTCAATTCTTCTTATCACAAAACTTTAATGTTGCAGAGCAATTCACCGGTATGCCAGGTTCATACGTACCAGTTGCTGAAACAGTACGTGGATTTAAAGAAATCTTGGACGGTAAGCATGATACATTACCAGAAGACGCCTTCCGTAATGTTGGTTCAATTGATGATGTGATTGCAAAAGCAGCCAAGATGAGATTTTAGAGGTGTTTTATGGCACAAATGACCGTACAAATTGTAACGCCAGACGGTATTCGGTATGATCACCATGCGGCTTTCGTACTCGTTCGAACAACGGAAGGCGAGCTAGGGATTTATCCTGGGCACGTTGAATTGATTGCTGTGCTAGCGATTGATGAGATCAAGGTGCGCCGGATCGATGATGAAAATCATGTGGATTGGATTGCGGTCAACGGCGGTATTATTGAAGTTTCAAAAGATTTGATTACCATTGTATCTGATTCGGCTGAACGGGCACGTGATATTGACGTCAGCCGTGCCGAGCGTGCGAAACTACGTGCGGAAAAAGAACTTGAAGAAGCACAAAGCGCTCACAATATTGACATGGAAAAACGGGCAGCAATTGCCCTTCAACGTGCGATTAACCGGATTCGTGTTGGTCAAAAGTAATCGTAGAAGAAATGAATACTGTAGAGGGAGTGAGATAAAAATCGGTATTTCGCAGAAATCGATTATCCTCACTCCTTTATTTCTAAGTTCGGGCTAAACGAATCTACTGGATTCGTTTACTCTCACCCCGCAAGGTTGACGCGGTTTGTAGAATGTTGATTTATCAACGTTTTACAAACCCGACAGTCCTCGCTTTTGAATTTCTAGGCTCAGGTATCAATAGTCACTCCCCTGACTATTGATATGCGTCAAACTGTTAAATCTATAAAGGAATCGGGGCTGGACACTTTTGTTTCAGCCTCTTTTCCATGCTCGAGTGCACAGGATGTTTTCAAAATACGAATTTTTAGAAATTTTTGGTATAATGAAAGCATGGTTAAATCATTGGTAACGGTTTGTAGTCATCTTTTATTTATCTATCTTGCCCATTACTTATTGTTGTCAGTAGTCGATTGGTCGAAGGTGGTAAAAGGGACGGCAGAAAATCAAAAGAAAATTCAGCTATTTATTGTATTTGTGGCGATTGCATTAGGCTACTTGGTCTCTGCTTTCTTTTTGGATATCTTATCCATCAGCCGCAATCTAACAGAAGCTCTCCGCTAGAAGGATATAAAAATAGAAACGGAATTAGCTGTGTTTGTGGATGAGCAGATAATAGAAAAAGGAAAGAGTAAATGGATAAAATTATTGTCAGAGGTGGGAATACTCGCCTAAAAGGTGAAGTGACCATTGAAGGAGCTAAGAATGCAGTCTTGCCCCTATTAGCTGCAACAATCTTAGCAAGTGAAGGCCAGTCACGTTTGCTACATGTGCCGATTTTATCGGATGTGTTCACTATGAATCGTGTGGTTGATGGGCTAGGAGTAAGCGTTGCATTTGATCAAGATAAGAAAGAGATTTTGATTGACGCACAAGGCGAATTGGGAAGCGAAGCGCCCTATAAATATGTCAATCAAATGCGGGCTTCTATCGTTGTATTGGGTCCTATCTTAGCTCGCAATGGCTATGCCAAGGTGTCCATGCCTGGGGGTTGCACGATTGGTAGTCGTCCGATTGATTTGCATTTAAAAGGTTTGGAAGCAATGGGAGCAGAGATTCATCAGCGCGCGGGTTATCTTGAAGCAAGAGCTGAGCGCTTGAAAGGAGCCCATCTCTACATGGATTTTCCAAGTGTGGGCGCAACCCAAAACCTCATGATGGCAGCTACCCTAGCTGAGGGGACTACGGTCATTGAAAATGCAGCGCGGGAGCCTGAAATTGTTGATTTGGCAATTTTCCTTAATAAAATGGGAGCCAAAGTCAAGGGAGCAGGAACGGAAACGATTAGTATCAAGGGAGTTTCTAGTCTACATGGAGCAGAACACCAGGTTGTTCAAGACCGAATTGAGGCAGGAACCTTTATGGTTGCGGCGGCCATGACTGGTGGAGATGTCTTAGTTAAAGATGCGATTTGGGAGCACAATCGTCCCTTGATTTCTAAAATGCAGGAAATGGGTATTGATGTCAGGGAGGAAGATGAGGGGATTCGAGTTCGGTCATCTGTGGAACAATTGAAACCTGTGACGGTCAAGACCTTACCACATCCAGGTTTTCCGACTGATATGCAGGCTCAGTTTACAGCATTAATGGCTGTGGCTAAGGGTGAATCAACCATGATTGAGACAGTTTTCGAAAATCGTTTTCAGCATTTGGAAGAGTTGCGTCGGATGGATTTGCACTCAGATATTTTACGTGATACGGCTATTATTACCGGTGGTAATACGCTTCAGGGAGCAGAAGTCATGTCAACAGATTTGAGAGCCAGTGCTGCTCTTATTCTGACGGGGCTCGTAGCAGAAGGTGTGACAACTGTTGGAAAATTAACACATTTGGATCGTGGGTATTACCGTTTCCATGAGAAATTGGCTGCCTTAGGGGCAGATATTGAACGCATTAATGGAGAAGAATAGATGGATCAAAAAGAAAATCTACATTTTGTTGGCAATCAAATACTATTGATTCTCTTTGTGATTCTCTTGGCACTGATTATTTTTGCAATTGGACTCATGGTTGGTTATGGTGTCATTGGAGATGGTAGCAATATTTGGGCTATTTTATCCCCTGAAAAATGGCAGGAATTGATTGGTAAATTTACGGGAAAATAGTTATCGGTGACTGTCATGTTCTAGGATAGGCTGGTTTGGTCCAGTCATCAGAATAGAAAACAGTTCAAGTTAAGAAGATGAGTAGGCTGAGTATGATGGTTCAGCCTCTTTCACTGTAGATTTCGTTAGGAGTAATATGGCAAGGAAAAAAACAAAAAAACAGAGTATGAGTCTAGCTAGCCTAGTGATCACTTTCTTACTGGTGGCTGGTGGTTATTTTTGGGCAGAAGGAACTTCGACCGTATCTCATCGACCAGTTACTAGAGTAGAAAATGCTGCATCTAGGCCTTCAGAAGAGCTAGCACATTCCGTTTTGACGGACACGGTGCGGGCTCAGTTGGGATCTGACCTTGTCTACAATGGTGCAGGAGCCTTTGTGATGAATGGCAATCGAACAGATCTCGATGCTGCTGTTGCAAGTGTACCATATGCAGATAATAAGACCAAGATAGCTCAAGGGAAAGTTGTTCCAACGGTCGCAAATGCTCTTTTAAGTAAGGCAACCCGTCAGTATCAAAAGCGGGAGGAGACAGGAAATGGCTCGACCAGCTGGAAACCGGCTGGCTGGCATCAAGTAAGGCATTTAGAAGGGGAATACAACCATGCCATTGATAGAGGGCACTTATTAGCTTATTCCTTAGTTGGTGGGTTAAAAGGGTACGATGCTTCAACCAGTAACCCTAAAAATATAGCCGTCCAGACTGCGTGGTCCAACCAATCCAATCGCCCAGATGCGACAGGTCAAAATTATTTTGAAACACAGGTACGTAGAGCCTTAGATCGAAATAAGCGGGTACGGTATCGAGTGACATTGATCTATCAATCGCAGGAAGATTTAGTGCCAGTAGGAAGTCATTTGGAAGCGAAAGCAGCAGACGGCAGTCTGGAGTTTAATGTTTTTGTCCCAAATGTCCAGCAGGGCTTAGTTATTGATTATTACAGTGGGAAGATTCATCTTAACCAGTAGGAGATGTGATGATTGAGATTGAAGAAAAACTGCGCCTAAGGCGTGGTAAACCAAATGATAGCGAAGCTCTTGCTTGGTATCAGGATCAAGAAGTGGTTTATCTTGTAGATGGAGTGAGGGAAAGCTACAGTCTTGAAAAATTACAGCGAATGTATGCTTATTTGGATCAAGCAGGTGAGCTTTACACGATTGAAGCCCAAGAGGAAACGGGCTGGAAGGCAATTGGAGATGTCACCTTTTCACAGAATGATGTGCCAATTGTGATTGGAAATCCAGCCTACCGGGGACAAGGGCTTGGGAAAAAGATTATTCAAGCTCTAGTCGCAGAGGCTAAAAAACGAGGCTATTCCGAGCTACACGTCAGGGAAATCTATCAGGATAATGTTGCTTCCCAGAAATGTTTTACTGCTTGCGGATTTGAGATTCAAAGGGAGACAGAAAAAGGTTATTCGTATAGACGAGATTTATAATATGAGAAGGAAGTGGTCAGAAGACTTGAAAGTCCTCTGACCTATTTTTGTTAATTATCAGATGTATTTTGGCTTGTTTTTCCCTAAAATGCCTTTTTTAGAAAAAATACGCAAAAATAGTTGACAATACATCAGATGAATTGTACAATAAAGGTACAACAAAAGCGCTTTCAAATAATGTTGTGGAAAAATATAGAAAATAGGAGATTTTCAAATGGACAAAACAGTTGAACAAAGAACAGCTGATGTGACCTATAATCGTGCAAAATTGTGGCAAATTATTTTATTTGCGACCAACAATACATCTACAAATATTTATCTAGTAGCTTTTAGTTTTGTAACGTATTTTTCAACGGGTGTCCTAGGACTAGCTGTTTTATTTGTTAGTCAATTGATGGGGTATATTCGTATTTTTGATGGATTTATTGATCCTGCGATTGGGGTTTTGATTGATAAGACAGATACTAAATTTGGGAAATACCGTCCTATCTTAGTATTGGGGAATATTATTACTGCCCTATCGTTTGTATTCTTGTTCAATATTCATCATTTTGGAAGTGCGATGACAATGCCTTTGTTTATTGTCGCTTTGCTCATTCACAAAATTGGCTATTCTTTGCAACAGACGATTACTAAAGCAGGTCAAACAGCTCTTACCAATGATCCAAAGCAACGTCCAATCTTTAATATTGTGGATGGAATCATGACTGCCATTCTTTTTTCAGGTAGTCAAATTGTGATTTCAAGCTATCTTGTTCCAAAACATGGAGGATTTACAGAAGGCTTCTTTGCAGAGTTAATGGTGAGTGTTATTTGCATTTCTGCAGTGCTAGCAGTCTTATCAGTTATTGGTATTTGGCAAAAAGATAATAAAAAATACTTTGGTTTAGGTGAAGAAAAAACACAGGAAACAACCCTCAAAGATTATTGGAAAATCATCAAAGGCAATCGTCCGTTGCAAGTTCTATCGCTTTCAGCAGCCCTTGTAAAATTTGTTGCCCAATTATTGAGTGATTCTGTCGTTGTTGTTATGTTGTTCGGTATTTTATTTGGAAATTATGCACTTTCAGGAGTGATTTCAGGATTGATGGTGATTCCAAATATTCTGGTTATTGTTGCAGCTGCAACTCTTGCACGGAAAAAAGGTTTGCGTAAAGCCTACGTTACTTCCTTGCAGATTGGGATTATCGTGATGATTCTACTTGGAACCTTGCTTCATTTTGGAGGCCCTGGTTCACTCGATTTCGTGAAATGGAATCTATACAGTGTAGCCTTTATTGTCCTATATGCGTTACGGTACTTTGCAACAGCTCCTTCTGGACTAGTCTTGACAATGGGGGCAGATATTTCTGACTATGAGACATCTGTTTCAGGCCGTTATGTATCAGGAATGATTGGGACAATCTTCTCATTGACAGATTCGATTGCTTCTTCATTTGCTCCAATGGTAGTTGGTTTTGTTCTGGCAGGAATTGGTTTTGCTAAGGCCTATCCGACAGCAGAAACGCCATTGTCACCTGCATTGAAAGGTGCGATTATTACCTTGCTTGTATTTATACCAGCAGCGATGCTGTTGATTTCCTTATTCCTTATGAAGTTCTATACATTGGATCAAGTGACGATGGCACAAGTCCAAGAGAAAATTCATGTCATGAAAGCAGCGAAAGACGAAGAACGAGTCCAAGCGATTGCGAAAAATGTACCGCTATCAGATATGGATTATGTTGATGTCACTAAATATAAAGTTGAGGAAGAATAAGAGACTATTAGAATAATGATAGCCTGGCAATGATAAGCTGGGCTAATTTTTTCAGGAGGCTAAGAAATGAAGAAAGTAGTCGGTTTGGGCGAAATATTATTGCGCTTATCTCCACCAAATTATCAGACAATGCTTCAGGCTAGTTGTTTGGAATGTCAATTCGGAGGATCGGAATTAAATGTACTTGCAACCCTGGCTCAGTTAGGACATAAAACGTCATTGATTTCAGCGATTCCTGATAATGAGCTTGGAAAAATGGCAGAGCATTTCTTATTTGCTCGTCAAATTGAACAACACTATCTGATCAAGCACCAAGGGCGCTTGGGACTCTATTATTATCAAAAAGGTTTTTCTGTTCGTGCTAGTCAGGTGATTTATGATCGGGAGTTTTCTTCTTTTTCACAGGCAAGCTATCCTGATTATCCATTAGAAGGAGTCTTTGAGCAAGTAGATTGGTTTCACGTGAGTGGTATCACAGCAGCCTTGAATGATGACACCTATGAATTGACCTACCGATTGATGAAAATGGCCCAAGAAAAAGGGGTAAAAATTTCATTTGATTTGAACTATAGGGCAAGTCTATGGAATTCCTTTGCCGAAGCAAGAGAGAAATTAGCTCCTCTCATTGAACTGGCTAATGTTTGTATCGGTTTGGAGCCTATTTTACTCTTGGATGAAACTGGTCGCGATTTGAAAGATGAACTACAGCTAAAACCACCATATGAAAATAAAGAGGATTTGCTGACAGTTCTAGCATCAATTGAGGAACGCTATCAATTGGATGCGATTGCTTTTACCCAGCGCGAAATGGGCTATTCGAATGAGTATAGCTTAAAAGGATTCTTATATGAGGGTCAAACCCTGTATGAAACGGAAAAAGAAACGATTCAAGTCTTGGATCGTGTTGGAACCGGAGATGCTTTTACAGCAGGAATTATTTATGGTTGTTTAATGGGTCAAGAAGGACAGCAAGTATTGGATACAGCCATGGCAAGTTTTGTCTTTAAGCATACGATAGAAGGAGATGTCAACATGATTACTCCTTTAGATATTCAGCACTTGTTGGCTCATGACTCCTATGAAATAAAAAGATAAAAAGAAAGAAGGTAACTATGTTATATCCTATTAGTACAAAATCAAGAGCGGTTCATAGTTTAAATGGTGTTTGGCGCTTCATGCAGGGTGCTCATTCTCCGCAAGAAGTGCTTTCAACGAATGAGGTCATGGTGGTTCCGACATCTTTTAATGATGTTGTGGTTGATAAAGACAAACGATCTTATATTGGTGACAACTGGTATGAGACAGAGTTTTCTGTTCCTCGTCTGGATAGCAAAGAGGAATTGGTGATTCGTTTTGGATCGGTAACTCATCATGGGGCAATCTACTTGAATGGGCAATTCTTGGGTGAGCACAAAGGTGGGTTTACACCATTTGAGTTTGTTGTCCCAGAAGAACTCTATCAGGAAGAAACAATCCGCCTAACTGTTTGTGTCAATAATGAATTGAACTATACAACCTTGCCTGTTGGAAATTATGTTGAAGAAGTGCAAGAAGATGGTTCTGTTCGGAAAAAAGTGCTTGAGAATTTTGATTTTTACAATTATGCGGGCATTCATCGCAATGTCCATCTCTATACTCGTCCTAAAAATCATATAAAAGATATCATCGTTACAACTCAATTGTCAGAAGACTTATCAGAAGCTGTAGTCAAAGTAGACGTTCAAAGTGTCACACCTGTAGAAGAGGTGCGAATGACTATTTTTGCTGAGGATAAACAAGTAGTTGGAAGGCTTGAAGATGGTCAACTTCATATTCAATCCCCTCGCCTTTGGGAGGTGCTAGATGCTTATCTCTATAGCGTACGTGTAGAGTTATGGGAGAAAGGTGAACTGGTAGATACCTATACAGAATCGTTTGGAATACGTAGTGTCAAAGTTGAAAACGGCCAGTTCTTTATCAATCAGAAACCATTTTATTTTAAAGGATTCGGAAAGCATGAAGATACCTATATCAACGGTCGTGGCTTAAATGAAGCTGCGAATCTGATTGATTTGAATTTGTTAAAAGAAATTGGGGCCAATTCATTCCGCACATCGCACTATCCTTATTCTGAGGAGATGATGCGTTTAGCGGATAGAATGGGAATTGTCGTGATTGATGAAGTTCCAGCTGTTGGATTATTCCAGCAATTCAGTGCGGCATTAGACTTACTAGGAGATGGTGAAAAACAACGCAATACATGGGAGCTGATGCAGACAAAAGAAGCGCACGAACAGGTCATTGATGAGTTGATTGCACGAGATAAAAATCATCCGTCAGTTGTGATGTGGGTTGTTGCAAATGAGCCTGCCAGCCATGAGGACGGAGCAAGGGCTTACTTTAAACCCCTCATTGAGCGAATGAGAGAAACAGATCCGCAACATAGACCAGTTACACTGGTGAACATTATGATGGCAACTCCTGATAAGGATCAGGTTATGGATTTAGTAGATGTGATTTCCTTGAATCGCTATTATGGTTGGTATGTTCATCATGGCGATTTATCCAAAGCAGAAAAAGGTCTTCGAGAAGAATTGTTAACATGGCAATCCTTGTATCCAGATAAGCCAATCCTCATTACTGAGTACGGAGCAGATACCTTGCCTGGCTTGCATTCAATGTGGGACATTCCTTATACAGAAGGATATCAAATTGACTACTATGCGATGAATCATGGTGTATTTGATGAAATTTCAAATTTAGTTGGAGAACAGGTTTGGAATTTTGCTGATTTTGAAACAAACGTGATGTTGATTCGTGTGAAAGGAAATCACAAGGGGCTCTTTTCACGAAATCGCGAACCAAAACAGGTTGTTCGTGAATTTAAAAAGCGTTGGCTAGCGATTCCTGACTACCATTATAAGTCAAAATAAGCTATAATGGTGTGGAAAGTAACTTTTTCCAAGGGGGGATAAGACATGTCAAGACCGTTAGTCGAAAAAACAGCAGATCGATTGTTAGAATTAATTTTAGAACGTGGCTATCGTGTGGGAGATAAATTGCCAAACGAGTATGAACTGGCTCAAGATTTAGAAGTGGGACGTTCAACGATTCGTGAAGCAGTCAGAAGTTTAGCAACTCGCAATATTTTAGAAGTACGTCAAGGGTCTGGGACGTATATTAGTTCGAAAAAAGGAGTATCTGAAGATCCGCTTGGTTTTTCTTTAGTACGTGATAGGGTTAAATTAACAACTGATTTATTTGAACTACGCTATTTACTAGAACCACGGATTGCGGAGAGGGTGGCTCAGTTTGCTTCAGCTGAAGATGTTGTGCGCTTGGAAGAAATCGTCTATGCTATTGAGGATGCGGTTCATCGCGGAGATGATGCCCATTTGGAATTAGATGTGCAATTTCATAGCATGCTAGCGGAAATGAGCGGTAATATTGCTATGACCAGCTTGCTACCTGTCATCAATCAATCAATTCATTTAATTAATGAAAATTACACAAATCGTCAGATGAAAGAAGATAGCCTAAAAGCTCACCGTAATATTTTAGCGGCAATCAAGCAACGACATCCGTTAGCAGCTTATGATAGCATGTTAGCCCATATAGTTGCGGTTAGACAAGCTGTTTTGACAGAATGGTTTGATAAAGATTTGACTATTCATGGTCTACATTCTGAATGAAAAATAAATCGATTTATCAGTCTTCAAGGATTTCTTGGAGACTTTTTTCTACCATTTGTCAAGTATAACAAGGTTTTAAAGCGAAAATATTTTGAGGACAATCGCTAAATGTCGGTTAATGCCCTCTTTTTCTGTGCTAAGGAGCGATAAAAGTGCACACAAAAGGAACACCTTATCTAGCCTTTTTAAAAATAAGATGTTAGAATAGTATGGCATAATCACTTTACTGATTTTGGGTTGAAGTATAATCGTAAAGTTTGTTATGCGTTATGAGGTCATCCATCGTCCTGATGAGACGATGGATAGAGGCAATCGTGTGTGGCTTAGTTGAAGTCATCTGCGATTGTCTTTTTCGTTTCTCATAGAAATCTGCGATATGGCAGGGATTCGTGTGACTAGCTGCAGCGATGTTGTGGATGCATTTGAAGAGAATCTTTCTTGCGTAAGGGTTCCCGCGTTTGGTGATATGTTCCTTGGCAAGGAAGTTCCCAGATTCATAGTGTCTCAGGTCAATCCCAATAAAGGCGTTGATTTGATTGGCAGACTGAAAACGGCGGATGTCCCCAAGCTCGCCAATAATAGATGTCGCTGTAGTTTCCGCTATTCCAGGAATAGAGAGAAGGATTTCATATTCTGGTAATGGTTGAGCGAATGTGACCATTTCATCCAAAACAGTTTGTCTCCGATTAGATAGCCTTAACAGTTCTTGTGCATAGTAACGGACCTCTTCCATCATTGGAGAGGTTTTCTTGACAGCACAATAGGACTGTTTGGCGAGTTCTGTCAATTTATCAGCCAGATACTCGACACGCTTTTCGGAAATGCGTTTGGTCGTAGATTGACGAATGCTATCGATTAACTGACTTTGAGTTAAACTTAACACAAATTCTTTAGATGGAAAAGCGATCACCAAGTTCCAGTACTGTTCACCAGTTGGTGTCGATAAGAGGTTTTCTAACTCAGGGAAAGTGACCTGCAGCACCTTGTGGAGACGGTTCTTAGTACGGACAATATCTTCTGTCAGATTCTGGTAAAAGCGACTTAAATCACGTAGCTGTTGATAGATTTCCTTTTGGACATAGGTTGACTTTCGATTTAGTACAAACTGAGACTGTGCTAACTTTTCAGCGTCAATTTTGTCGGTTTTACGGACACGTAGGCTGTCCAATTGCTTCTTAGCTTCCAGCGGATTGAGACGAGTATAGGCGTAGCCATTGTCCTCAAGAAAAGCCTGAAGACGACGAGAATAGACACCTGTCGCTTCAAAGACAATCTCAGGGGTGTGGACAGTTTTCAAATCGTCCAACAACCGAGTGAAGCCGATAGCATCATTAGGCATGGTATAGCCATGAACCTTCTCACCGTTGACTAGAATTGCCACTTCTGAACTTGTTTTACTCACATCAATCCCAAATACTGTACGCATGATATTACCTCTTTGTCTTGTTTGATTCCTTATTTTAGTGATGCCATTTTCAATACGCGACGTCTAGCGTCCCACATACTTTGATAACATTCTCTCTAAAACAGGTGTCTTGCCAGTTTTTGTTACGACGTCTAGCGTCAAAACACCCCGCGACTTAACAAGACACCTCTACTTTAACATAAAGAAAAAGTAGTGAGTACTCTCTCCCGTCGGAGATTTCCTCACTACTAATCTTAGTATGTTTTTGTTTTTTAAAGGATTTTTCTTGACAATTCATCTGATGAATTATATACTATACTTATAGTGATAGCGTTTTCTAACGAGAGGAGAAATCATGTTAAAACAATTAAAAGAAAATTATTTTTTCGCTGTTATCCGTGGAAAAGATGAGAATGATGCGCTTGAGATTGCTCGGCATGCTATTTTAGGTGGAATCAAAAATATTGAAATTACCTTTTCTACGCCAAATGCAGCTCAGGTCATTGCTGAGTTGGTTCAAGAGTTCTCAGATGATTTATCCGTTATAGTCGGGGCGGGAACAGTCATGACAACTGATTTAGCTCAGACGGCGATTGATGCTGGAGCGAAGTTCTTAGTAAGTCCGCATTTTTCAGAAGCGATTCAGGACTTAGCTGCTCAACATGATGTCTTTTATTTTCCAGGATGTGCGACAGCAACTGAGATTGTTTCTGCACAGACGGCTGGCTGCCAGATTATTAAGCTATTTCCAGGTGGTGTATTAGGTCCTAATTTTATTAAAGATATTCATGGGCCAATTCCTGAAGTGAATCTCATGCCTTCAGGTGGGGTGTCTGTTGCAAATGTTGCAGATTGGAAGAAGGCAGGAGCTTGTGCTGTTGGGATTGGTTCAGCTCTTGCAAGTAAGGTAGCTGAATTAGGCTATGAGAGTGTTACAGAGATTGCACGCTCTTTTGTAGAAGCAGTGGAGGAATAAGATGGCTTTTAATGATTCGTCCTTTATGTTAAAAAATCAACCTGCTCATCAATTGTATGATCAGATTAAACATCTCCCTATTTATGATTTTCATTGTCACCTAGATCCAAAGGAAATCTATGAGGATAAAGTTTATGAGGATATTGTCGATTTGTGGCTAGGTGGTGACCACTATAAGTGGCGCCTAATGCGAGCAAATGGTATTCCAGAAGAAGAAATTACGGGATCAGCTTCTAAATTAACAAAATTTAAGGCTTGGGCTAAGACAGTCAGCAGAGCGTACGGCAATCCACTTTATCATTGGAGTCACTTGGAATTAAAGCAAGTCTTTGGAGTAACGGAACTGCTAACAGAGGAAAATGCAGAAGAGCTCTATGAGCGGTTGAATAGATTTTTAAAGGATGAAAAAGTCAGTCCGAGAAAGTTGATTAGGGACTCTAAGGTGACCTTTATTGGGACTACCGATCATCCTTTAGATGATTTAGAATGGCATAAACGGTTGTCAGAGGAAGAAGGATTTGACACCATTGTGGCACCGACTTTTCGACCAGATGAAGCCTTTGTCGAACATCGAAACTTTGGAGATTTTGTCCGTCGATTAGAAGAAAAAACAGGCTTTTCGATTTCGGACTTTGATAGCTTTGTTGCAGGGCTTGCTGATCGCGTTGCCTATTTTGCACAAGTAGGCTGTCTAGCAAGTGATATTAGTTTTACAGAGATTTGTTTTGAACCAGCCAGCAAAGAAGAGCTCGATGAGATTTTACAAGCTACAAGAGGAGGAAAGACTCCAAGTTTAGTAGCAGTGAGAAAATGGCAGACAGGTCTATTTAGAGAACTATGTCGCTTGTATAAACAGCATGGTTTTGTCACTCAAGTCCATTTTGGAGCGTTGCGGAATAATCATACAGCCTTATTCCAACGCCTTGGTGCGGATATAGGAGTTGACTCAATTGGGGATCAAACAGCCTTGACCAGTCATTTGAACAAGTTGCTAGATGATTTGGTGGAAAGGGATTGGTTACCAAAGATGATTTGGTACAATCTGAACCCGACTTATAATATTGCCTTGGCAAATACCTTGGCGAATTTCCAAGCAAATGAAAAAGGAATTAGAAGCCAATTACAATTTGGAGCGGGTTGGTGGTTTAATGACACCAAGCTTGGTATGATTGACCAAATGAACGCCTATGCAGAGCAAGGACTGTTCGCAAATTTTGTGGGTATGTTAACGGATTCTAGAAGTTTCTTGTCTTATCAACGGCATGATTACTTTAGAAGAATCTTAGCGTCTTATGTTGGGCAATGGATAGTTGATGAGGAAGTGCCAGAAGATTATCAGGCGCTAGGAAAAGTTGTCCAAGAGATTTCGTATTTTAATGCACAGAAATTTTTTGAAAAATAAATGAGGTAGCACGATGAAAATGTCCTTTCGTTGGTACGGGAAAAATGATCCCGTCAGTTTAGCAGAAATCAAAGCAATCCCAGGTATGCAGGGGATTGTCACAGCAGTTTATGATGTTCCTGTTGGTCAGGCTTGGCCGTTGGAAAAGCTCTTGGGATTGAAAAAAATGGTAGAAGATGCAGGTCTCGAAATTACCGTTATTGAGTCTATTCCTGTTCATGAAGACATTAAGCAAGGCAAACCGAATCGGGATGAGTTGATTGAGAATTATAAAACATCCATTAAGAATGTAGGTTTAGCTGGAATTCCTGTTGTGTGCTATAACTTTATGCCAGTATTTGACTGGACTCGCTCTGATTTGCATCATCCACTTCCTGATGGTTCTACTTCGCTTGCTTTCTTAAAAGAAGATTTAGCAGGGGTAGATCCTGTGGCAGATGATTTGAATTTGCCAGGTTGGGATTCTTCTTACTCAAAAGATGAGATGAAGGCGATTATTGAAAACTATCGTCACAATGTGTCAGAAGAAGATCTATGGAAAAATCTAGCTTATTTTATTCAAGCGATTATGCCAACTGCTGAAGCTGCTGGTGTAAAAATGGCGATTCACCCTGACGATCCACCGTATGGTATCTTTGGACTTCCACGTATCATTACGGGTCAAGAGGCTGTTGAGCGTTTCCTTGGCTTGTACGATTCGCCAGCGAATGGGATTACCATGTGTGTCGGCTCTTATGCTTCTGATCCGAAAAACGATGTCATTGCCATGACTGAGTATGCTTTGAAGCGTAATCGGATTAATTTTATGCATACTCGCAATGTAACAGCAGGTGATTGGGGTTTCCAAGAAACAGCTCATCTGTCACAGGCTGGTGATATTGATATGAATGCGGTTGTGAAATTGTTGGTTGATTATGATTGGCAAGGTGCTTTGCGTCCTGACCATGGTCGCCGTATTTGGGGAGATCAGACCAAGACACCAGGCTATGGACTTTATGATCGAGCTTTAGGAGCAACCTATTTCAATGGTCTTTATGAAGCCAATATGAGAGCAGCTGGAAAAGTACCAGATTTTGGGATTAAAACAAAGACAGTAGGCCAAAAATAGGAGGAAATGCCATGTCAAAAGTCATTGAATTTAAAGATAAAGTGGTAGTAGTCACAGGCGCAGGAGGTGTTCTATGCGGCTATTTAGCAAAAGAATTTGCAAAAGCAGGTGCCAAAGTTGCTTTGCTCGATTTGAATGAAGCAGCGGCTCAACAATTTGTCGATGATATTGTAGTTGCAGGAGGAACAGCAAAGGCCTACCAATCAAATGTTCTGTCAAAAGAGAACTTGGAAGAAGTTCGTCAACAAATACTGGCTGATTTTGGTCCAACAGACATCTTAATCAATGGAGCTGGAGGGAATAATCCGAAAGCGACGACAGACAATGAGTTCCATGAGCTAGATTTACCAAGTGATACAAAGACCTTCTTTGATTTGGATGAAAGTGGAATCAATTTTGTCTTTAACTTGAATTATTTGGGAACCTTACTTCCAACACAAGTTTTTGCGCAAGATATGGTTGGACGAGCAGGAGCAAATATCATTAACATTTCAAGTATGAATGCCTTTACGCCTCTAACAAAAATTCCAGCTTATTCTGGAGCTAAGGCAGCGATTAGTAATTTTACTCAATGGTTAGCAGTCCATTTTTCTAAAGTGGGTATTCGTTGCAACGCGATTGCACCAGGGTTCTTGGTAACAAATCAAAATCGCGGATTGCTTTTTGATGAAAATGGTCAACCAACGGTTCGTGCTCACAAAATTTTAACCAATACGCCAATGGGACGCTTCGGTGAAGCAGAAGAATTGGTGGGCGGAGTCTTCTTCCTAGCAGATGAAAATCTAGCTAGCTTTGTCAATGGTGTGGTCTTACCGATTGATGGTGGTTTTTCCGCCTATTCAGGAGTGTAGCAATGAAAGAAGAGTACATATTTTGTATCGACTCAGACGGCTGTGCTATGGATACGATGACCTACAAGCATCAGCTATTTTTCGGTCCATTGGCTGCAGATGTGTTTGAAATTGAAGATAGAAAATCCTTTTTGGCAGAATGGAATCGTGTGAATCTCTACTCTAGAACACGAGGCATTAATCGCTTTGTAGGTTTAGTGGAAGGGTTGAAATATGCTGGGGTAACTGGTATTGAAAGCTTAATCAATTGGGTCGAAACGACTTCTTCTTTGTCGAATAGCTCATTAGAAGAAGCTATAAAGATAGACCAATCAAAAGACTTAGTGAAAGCGTTAGAGTGGTCACTGCAAGTGAACCAAGCGATTAAAAATTATAGTGGTCCAGTAGCTGCTTTTCCAGGAGTACGTGAAGTATTAGGGTTGTTGAGTAAGTATGGAAAAGTCTTCGTTGTTTCATCAGCTAATAAGGAGGCAGTTGAGGAAGAATGGCAAGCTCAAGGTTTATTAGAGTTTGTTGATGACTTATACTGTCAGGATCGTGGGAAAAAAGAGGATGTGATTGCTGCTTTGGTAGAGCAAGGATATGTTCAGGATCATATCTTAATGATTGGAGATTCTCCAGGTGATTTAGCAGCTGCAACACAAAATGGTGTTCATTTCTATCCGATTCTAGTTGGGAAAGAAGCGGCTTCATGGGAAGGTCTAAAACAGACTCATAGCCAGAAGTTGCTGAAGAATGAGTGGACGAAGGAATTAGAAGCGGAATTGGTTGGCCAATTTTGGAAGAATTTAGGGAGCTAGAAGGCTTTTTAAATTTTTGAAATGAAAAGGAGAAGTAAAATGGCAAAAATAGTTGATTTACGTAAAAAACCATATCAGTTAAGTGACGATCAGATTGAGTGGGTAGAATCGACCTTAGGAGGTCTGACAGATGAAGAAAAAATTGGACAATTATTTGTCAATTTGTTCTTTTTTGGTGGAGATGCCTTTAGTGGAAATACCTTGACAAACCAAGAGATTATCGAGAAATACCATATTGGAGGCGCCCGCTATATGAATGGTAGTCCTGAACAAGTTCAAGGGTTGATTAATGAGTTGCAAAGCTATTCTAAAGTTCCGTTGCTTGTAGCTGCTAACTGTGATTCTGGGGGAGATGGTGCAGTAAAAGGTGGGACCTATATTTCCTCAGGTGCACAATCAGAAGCGAGTCGTGATACCCGTGTTCCCTATTTAGCAGGACTGGTCTCTGCTCGAGAAGAAACAGCACTGGGTGTCAATGTTAATTTTGATCCTTGTGTGGATATTTTAAAGAACTGGCGCAACACGATTGTGAATACTCGTGCCTATGGAACAACTGCAGAAGATGTAATCACCTATACGAGTGCTTATTTAGATGGTTTAACAGCAGAGCGTGATGTCATTCAGTGTATTAAGCATTTTCCAGGCGATGGCACAGAAGAACGAGATCAGCATTTAGTATTAGGTGTCAATGAGTTATCGCCAGAGGAGTGGGAAGCCTCATTTGGTCAAGTCTATCGGCATCATATTGAACGTGGCGTTGAAATGATTATGGCTGGTCATATTGCTCTTCCCCATTATCAACAACAATTGAATCCAAATCTCAAGGACGAGGATATTTTACCAGCAACCTTAGCACCAGAATTGATTGATGGACTGTTGAAGACCAATCTTGATTTTAATGGTTTAGTGATTACGGATGCCAGTCATATGTTAGGAATGACCGCTGCTATGCGCAGGGAAGATTATGTACCAGGAGCCATTGCCGCAGGTTGTGATATGTTCCTTTTCTTCAATGATATGGACGAGGACTTCCAATTTATGCTGAATGGCTACCGCAAGGGGATTATTTCTGAAGAACGCTTGAACGATGCTGTCCGCCGTATTTTGGGGCTCAAAGCAAAATTAAATCTGCATGTCAAGCAGGCAGAAGGCACTCTATTAAAAACAGCAGAAGACTTAGCTGTTATTGGTTGTGAGGAACATTTGGCTTGGCAAAGAGAAGCTGCAGATAAGGCTATTACGCTGTTAAAAGATACGCAGAAAAATCTGCCAATCAGTCCTGTAACCCACCGCCGTATTCGCCTCTACTACCTTGAAGGAGAAAAAGGTGGCATTATGGCAGCAAGTGATGAAGTCGTTGAAACGATTAAGGCTGCCCTTGAACGCCGAGGTTATGAGGTCACCGTCAATGATGGGAATAGTCGCATTAAAGGCTCTACGCTAGGCTATCGTGAAGAAGTAGATTTGGCCTTGACCATTGCAAATGTTGTAGGCTACGGTGCGCAAAATAACTATCGTATTCAGTGGAAGACAGCTATGGCAAATGAAGTCCCGTGGTATGTCCATGAAGTTCCAACTGTATTTGTGTCATTAAATTACACGACCCATTTGCATGATGTTACAATGGTGAAGACAGCTATCAATGCTTATCACCATAATGCAAATACGATTGAAGCTCTTATCGATAAATTGGAAGGAAAAGCTGATTTTCAAGGTCTTCCAAATGAGCATGTTTGGGCTAAAAAATGGCAAGCAAAATTATAGTAGGCAAAAACTCCTCTATTTTGATGAGAGGAGTTTTCTAGTATTGCCAAATCTTCCTAATTCTGCTAGAATGAAAGTAGTGCTCAGAGGAAATTAACAGCCTGTCTGCTGATTTTCACGGGGTATAGCTGTTTCGTTTTGATTTAGTACTAGGCAACGAATCGCAGGTATAACTTAGGTTAGGCAAGACGAGTTAACGACGTAATAAATGAAAACGAAACGACTATAAAATTGAATAGAAGTCTGCAAGACTAGTACATCTAGGGAAACTGTCTAGGGAGATGAGCCGTGACTGGAAGCTCATTCAGTGAAAATAGGTCGAATTCACTTGCACATGGACTTACAAATAAAGGTTTGCAGTATTGCAAATGAAAACGGATGGTACCGCGTGACAACGCTCCGATTGGGTGTGGTCATGCGTTTTTATTTTGGAGGAAATATGTCAACAATTGAACAACAATTAGCTGAATTAAGACAATCAACACTGGATGAATTGAAAAAGATTCGCTATGAAAATGCCAAGGAATTACAAGACTTACGGGTTGCTGTATTAGGAAAAAAAGGGTCTTTGACAGACTTATTGAAAGGACTCAAGGATCTCTCGAATGATATGAAGCCGATTATCGGAAAACAGGTCAATGAAGTTCGTGACGTCTTGACCAAGGCTTTTGAAGAAACGGCAGTCCTTGTCGAAGCAGAAAAGATTAAGGCACAATTAGCTCAAGAATCAATTGATGTAACCTTACCAGGCCGAAGTGTCAAACAAGGTTATCGTCATGTCTTGACCCAAACGAGTGAAGAAATTGAAGATATTTTCTTAGGAATGGGCTTCCAGATTGTCGATGGTTTTGAAGTAGAAAAGGACTATTACAACTTTGAGCGGATGAACTTGCCAAAAGATCACCCAGCTCGTGACATGCAAGATACTTTCTATATTACTGAGGAAATTCTCATGCGGACCCATACCAGTCCTGTACAAGCACGGACCATGGACCAGCATGATTTTTCAAAGGGTGCTCTCAAAATGATTTCTCCAGGGCGTGTTTTCCGCCGCGATACAGATGATGCAACGCATAGTCATCAATTCCACCAAATTGAGGGCTTGGTTGTCGGAAAAAATGTCTCAATGGGTGACTTAAAAGGCACGCTTGAGATGATTATCAAAAAAATGTTTGGTGAGGATCGTCAGATTCGCTTACGTCCTTCGTATTTCCCATTTACAGAACCGTCCGTTGAAGTGGATGTATCCTGCTTTAAGTGTGGCGGAGATGGCTGTAATGTCTGTAAGAAGACTGGTTGGATTGAGATTTTAGGGGCAGGAATGGTTCACCCACACGTGTTAGAAATGAGTGGCATTGATCCAACAGAATATTCTGGTTTTGCCTTTGGTTTAGGTCAAGAACGGATTGCCATGCTTCGTTATGGAATCAATGATATTCGTGGCTTCTACCAAGGGGATAGCCGTTTTTCTGAACAATTCAAGTAAGGTGTTGCGATGATTAGTGTAGTTGAGAAAAAAGACCTACCTTTGCTCCGTGAAATGGCCATGCAAACCTTTCGCGAAACTTTTGGGGCCTTTATCAAAGAAGCTGATTTGGAGTATTTCTATACCCATGATTTGGCACTTGAAACCTTGGAAAAAGAATGGGAAAATCCAGAATCAGCCCATTACTTTGTCCTTCATGAAGGGCAGCCAGTTGGATTATTGAAGGTGAATTGGGGAGATGCCCAGACCGAGCATGAACTAGAAGATGCGTTTGAAATTCAACGTTTGTATATTTTGCAGTCCCACCAAGGTTATGGTTTGGGAAAGGCCTTATTCGAATTTGCTCTTGAAAAGGCAGTAGCAGGTCAGTTTACCTGGGCTTGGCTAGGAGTTTGGGAGAAGAATTTTAAGGCACAAATTTTTATTTCAAGTATGGATTTGAGCGCTTTAGTGAGCATGAATATGTGACAGGAGATACAGTAGATATTGACTGGCTCCTGAAAAAGCGGATCAGAGAAGAAAAATGAGGAAGTACGATGTTAGTAAGTTATAAATGGTTAAAAGAATTAGTAGATATTGATGTGCCGAGCAAGGAATTGGCGGAAAAGATGTCAACGACAGGAATCGAGGTAGAGGGGGTGACTTCTCCAGCAGATGGTCTGTCAAAAATTGTGGTGGGAGAAATCCTCTCTTGTGAGGATGTGCCAGATACACATCTTCATGTCTGCCAAGTAGATGTCGGTGAAGAAGCGCCACGCCAGATTGTCTGTGGAGCGCCTAATGTCCGTGCGGGAATTAAGGTTATGGTTGCTCTTCCTGGTGCACGTATTGCCGATAATTATAAGATTAAAAAAGGAAAAATCCGTGGCTTGGAATCGCTCGGTATGATTTGTTCTCTAGGCGAGTTGGGGATTTCTGACTCGGTTATTCCAAAAGAATTTGCGGACGGTATCCAGATTTTACCGGCTGATGCGGTCAATGGTGATGAAGTCTTTTCCTACCTTGACCTAGACGATGAGGTAATTGAACTGTCCATTACGCCAAACCGTGCGGATGCTCTGTCCATGCGTGGGGTAGCCCATGAAGTGGCAGCAATTTATGACAAAACTCCTCAGTTCAAAGAGTTTCCACTGGTCGAAGCAGACAAGCCAGCCAGCGATGTGATTGAGGTAGCGATTGAATCTGAAAAGGTTGCAACCTATCGTGCGCGCGTGATTGAAAACGTGACAATCGCACCGAGTCCTCAATGGTTACAAAATCTCCTGATGAATGCGGGAATTCGCCCAATTAACAATGTAGTGGATGTGACCAATTATATTCTCTTGTATTTTGGACAACCTATGCACGCCTTTGATTTGGATAAATTTGAAGGCCAAAAGATTGTGGCGCGTGATGCAAGAGACGGGGAAACCTTGGTCACTTTAGATGAAGTCGAGCGTGAATTGGTAGCAGATGATATTGTCATTTCCGTTGCTGATAAGGCGGTTGCCCTTGGTGGTGTCATGGGTGGCGCTGCAACTGAGATTGATCATCAATCGACAAATGTGGTGTTAGAAGCGGCACTTTTTGATGGAAAATCCATTCGGAAAACATCTGGTCGATTAAATCTCCGCTCGGAATCTTCTTCTCGTTTTGAAAAAGGAATCAACGTGGCTGATCTTGCAGCGGCTATGGATGCGGCAGCCAGCATGATTGCAACATTAGCAGGTGGTCAGGTTCTTTCAGGTGTTGTGTCTGCAGGAGAAGTAGAGACCAGTCCAGTAGCTGTTTCAGCCGACTTGGACTATGTCAATCGCTCTTTGGGAACTAGTCTTGTTTATAGCGATATTGCTGACATCTTCCGCCGTTTGGGTATGGAGATTACTGGTGATGATGCCAGCTTTACTGTCCAAGTTCCACGTCGCCGTTGGGATATTCGCATTCCAGCAGATTTGGTCGAAGAAATTGCACGGATCTATGGCTATGACAATCTTCCAACAACCTTGCCAAAAGAAGATGGAACAGCTGGTGAATTGACAAGGAGCCAAAAACTCCGCCGTCAGATACGTCAGATTGCTGAGGGGGTTGGGTTGAGTGAAATAATTACCTATGCACTGACAACTCCTGAAAAAGCAGCTGAATTTAGCTTGGCACCCACAAGCGTAACAGAATTGATGTGGCCAATGACAGTCGATCGTTCTGCTCTTCGTCAAAACATGATTTCAGGGATGTTAGAAACAGTAGCCTATAATGTAGCCCGTAAAAATAAAGACTTGGCCTTGTATGAAATCGGAAAAGTCTTTGAACAGACAGGTAATCCACATCAAGATTTGCCACAAGAAATCATGAAATTCGCTTTTGCTTTGACAGGATTAGTAGCAGAAAAAGATTTCCAAACTGCAGCAGTTCCAGTTGATTTCTTCCATGCTAAGGGAATTCTAGAAGCCCTATTTGCCAAGTATTCACTTGAGGTCAGCTATGTGGCAACTAGTAGCCTAGCAGCGCTTCATCCTGGACGAACTGCTCAGATTGAGCTAAATGGTCAGGTGATTGGTGTACTTGGACAGGTACATCCACAGCTTGCAAAAGAATATGGAATTCCTGAAACCTATGTGGCTGAAATCAGTATTGATGCCATTGAAGCAGCTCTTCAGCCAGCTAAGCCTTTCACAGAAATTTCAAAATTCCCAGCAGTTAGCCGTGATATTGCCCTCTTGGTAGATAGTGAGACGCAGCACCAAGCGATTCTTGATGCGATTTCGGCTGTAAATGTGAAGCGTTTGACGAAGGTAAGTCTTTTTGATATTTATACTGGTAGTAACATTGAAGCAGGTAAAAAATCCATGGCTTATAACTTGACCTTCCAAAATCCACAGGATAGCTTGACTGATGAGGAAGTGGCTAAGTATATGGAAAAAATCTTTGCAGCCCTTAGCCAATTAGGAGCAGAAATTAGGTAGGGCTATGGATCAAGCAACTATTCAGCAAAAATATTTCAGACAAGGCCGATTGGTGACCATTCCCAAAAAAGAACAAGCCAAATGGCAATTATTTCATTATTTTCAGCAGCAACTAGCCGAGCAAGGCCAACAGTTTACGGAAAAAGAAATCAATGATTTTTTCAAGACCTATTACGATGATACGGCTATTTTGCGGCGATACTTGGTTGATTATGGTTTTTTAGAGCGTGATTTGTATGGAAAAATCTATACGATAGGAGAGAGAAATGGTTATTTGGATGAGAGATAAGGAGACGATACTCCAGTAGAAGAGATTTCGTGTGTCTCTGTCCACTGAGTGGTGCTTGTCGAAGGTTTCTCATGCAACTATCTCGTGAAAATCGCGATAGGGAAATTATGCTTGATGATGAAAAATGTGAGATTGTGAACTTAAAAGACCACATGTCTATTGGTAGGGAGAAGAGCGCTATCCAATAGGTGAGCCAACAAAACTGGATTAAGAAAAAAACTTGGAGATTTCCAAGTTTTTTTCTTAATAGCCATTTTATCTATAATTAGTTATTTATTGCTATAAAATGGAGTAGGCTAAGTGAATCAAATAGAATACTTTTTCAGTAAATGAAATAGGTAATACTAAAAAAGGTCGTCCAAACTATCTAAGTAAGTTGCAAAATATTAACGTTGATTTTAATGGAGTATAAGTATTCATCTGCTCCCTTTTGTATTTTAAAAGCCATCAGTAAAGGATACTGGTGGCTTATTGTATATAGTCTTATTTCATCGTAGGGAATAGTAAGACGTCACGAATAGTAGTGGTGTCAGTTAGGAGCATGCAGAGGCGGTCGATTCCGATACCGAGTCCGCCTGTTGGGGGCATACCGTATTCAAGAGCTTCTACATAGTCGTAGTCAATGCCAGTGGCTTCATCATCTCCCAATTCTTTGGCTTTAGCTTGCGCCTTAAAGCGTTCCAATTGATCAATGGGATCATTCAACTCAGTAAAGGCATTTCCATACTCTTTGGTCATAATAAAGAGTTCAAAACGATCCGTGAAGCGGTCGTCTTCAGGATTTTTCTTAGCAAGTGGTGACACAGCCACAGGATGTCCATAGATAAAGGTTGGCTGGATAAGGGCATCTTCTACAAATTCTTCGAAGAAGGCGTTAATGATTTGACCAACTTCAGTATAATGTTTTTCAACTGGAACCTTATGTTCGTTTGCCACAGCTTTTGCTTCTTCAAAGGTCATCTCTTGCCAGAAATCAACACCCGTTTGTTCCTTAATCGCATCAACCATGTGAAGGCGTTTGAATGGCAGGTGGATATTGATTTCTGTTCCTTGATAAGTGATTGGTCCGTCTCCGACAACAGCTTTTGCAGTGTGTTGGATAATGCCTTCGGTCAAGTTCATGATATCAAGGAAGTCTGCATAGGCTTGGTAGACCTCGATGGATGTAAATTCAGGGTTGTGAGTAGCATCCATTCCTTCATTACGGAAGATCCGACCAATTTCATAGACACGTTCCATACCGCCGACAATCAAGCGTTTCAAATGTAATTCTGTTGCAATCCGTAGAACCATGTCAATATTTTGGGCATTGTGGTGGGTAATAAAAGGTCGGGCAGCAGCACCACCAGCTTCATTGTGAAGGACAGGGGTTTCGACTTCCAAGAAACCAAGTCCGTCAAGGTAACGGCGGATTTCTGAGATAATCTTGCTACGAGTGACAAAGCGGTCAAAACTTTCACGGTTTGAAATCAAGTCTAAGTAGCGTTTGCGGTAAATAGTTTCGGTATCCGTTAAGCCGTGGAATTTTTCTGGTAATGGGCGAAGGGCTTTTGACAAGTGGGTTAATCTGCGGGCATGAATGGACAATTCACCCATATTGGTCCGCATGATGTCTCCCTCGACCCCGATAAAGTCTCCGAGGTCAGCCTTATTGAAGAGTTCATAGTTTTCTTCACCGACATCATCTTTACGGACATAGATTTGGATTTGACCTTCGCGGTCTTGGATGTGGGCAAAGCCTGCTTTTCCTTTTCCACGTTTTGTCATCATACGTCCTGCAATAACAGCAGTAGCACCCAATTCAGCCAAATCTTCCTTGCTTTTATCTTCGTATTGTGCTTTTAATTCTGCTGAATTAGCTGTGCGTTCAAATCGTTTTCCGAATGGATCAATCCCTTTTTCGCTAAGAGCTGCCATTTTTTCACGGCGAACGAGTTGCTGGTCATTTAATTCTTCAAAATGTTCATTTGACATAGTTGTTTCATTCCTCCAAAGTCTATCTCATTCATTCTAGCATAAAACCAAAAAAAAATCAGCTAGGATAGCTAATTTTTTCTATTATATACATGATTTTAACGGGTTTATCTAGTCAGCTTTGGTAATCAAATCTGCAAATTCTGCTCCGACAAAATCAGCTAATGCTTGGCTATCCATTCGAATAGAGCGGCCAAGTTCTCCAGCTGAGACGATGATTTGTCCCAATTCTAAGGCGGATTGATCGATATAGATTGGAAAACGATGCTTCTGGCGAATACCAACAGGATTGTTGGCACCGTGGACATAGCCGGTTGTTTTTTCCAAATCTTTTTGGGGAATCATGCTGACTTTTTTATTACCAGAAATCTTAGCTAATGCCTTTTCTGATAGGTGTTCTGTAATAGGAACGATGCCGATAACGGGGCCTGTCTTATCACCGATTAAGGCAAGTGTTTTGTAAATCTGATGTTTTTCCACACCTTCTGGTAGTTTGCCTTCAAGTGCGTTGATTTCAAGACTATCATGGTCAAGCCCTGCCTTATCTAAAATTTGGTCCACCAAGGTTTTTTTGCGTTTCTTTTGCTTGGCCATTACTTGTATTTTTCCTCCAGTTTACTCATCCAAAGACCTAGCCAAATCCCCAATCCAAAGAGAAGTAGGGCCAGAAACCAGGTTCCAATGCCTGCGCCAGCGTAGGAAATGGACTCTTCATTTCCAGCTTGGGGAATGAGAATTAGGACAGTGCTAGACAAAACAATTCCAATGATGAAGTGATACACTCGGGAATGGTAATATTTGAGAGCCAAGTCCATAGCTTTTGAAAAGGCAAGCATGGCAAGGACACCGCCGATTGCAATGGGTAAGAAGGTGCCAATCAAATCAAGTGATTTAAAGCCATTGAGCATAGGAGCATAAATTCCTAAAATGAGGAGAAGATTGGAAGGGCTGAGCCCAGGCACCAAAATCCCTAAGGCAATCAAGGCTCCTGCCAAAACAAAGCTAGCAAAAGTAGCTGGTAAGGTTCCTACTAAATCATTGAGGAAATAAAGCAGCAAACCAGATAGGAGAAAGGTTCCGCACAGCCAAGCGAGATCAGCCATATCCCGTTTACTATGCTGGGTAGATTCTTTGACGAGACTCGGGATTGTTCCGACAATAGCTCCCGCAAATCCCCATAAGACGATGACTTGATAGTGTTCCAAGAGGTATTCGACGGGATAGGAGAAGAGGGCGATTCCTAAAATTCCTCCAATTCCTACTGGAATGAAGAAGAGGACATTTTCAATAAAATTCTCGCGAATATGAGCAAGAAAACGAATCATCCGTTCATAGATTCCCAAAATGGCTGCCAATACACCTCCTGATACACCAGGTAAGATAAAACCAAGGGCAATAATCATTCCCTTTACAACTCTTGCAATAAAAGATGTCATTATTTCCTCCATAAAAAAATAAGGTATAATAGATCCAACTAAAACGTAAAACGTTCAAAACGATACTATTATACCATATTTTGTGAGAGAGGGCAGGCCCTTATTTATTTGGCAAGAAAAAACGTGGATTGGCAGGTATGAGAATACCCAAGACAAGTAGGACAACAAAGAGGGTCAGTCCACCTGCTGTTCCGTTAACGGTGAAGGAATACCAGTAAGCAGACATGCCTTCAGGAGCATAACTACCCCAAAAGATAACACCAGCAATGTAGTGAATCACGTAGCGAACAAGGATAGCAAGACTAGCAGCTAGAAAGGCTTGTACGAGCGCTTTTGTGTACTCTTTTGTTCTTAATGCTGTTTGGAAACTAGGTGCTAGGTAGCCTGCTAGTCCCATTGCGACAAAGGCAAGAATGTATTCCAAAAAGACTTGAGAGAAGGAAAGATAGTAGACCTTGCCAAGGACAAAGTGGAGCAACCCCCAAATCAGACCTGCCAAGAGACCGTATTTTGCGCCTCTTCGTAAAGAGAATAGTATTAAAGGAATAGCGCCAAAGGATGGATTAAACCAGCCGATAAAGTCAGGAATAAAGGATAAGACCATAGCAAGAGCTGCAAAGAGGGCGACTTCAACAAGGGCATTGAGATTTTTGGACATAAAGAAAGACTCCTTTAAATCACAAAAGGAGTCTTGGTCTTCGATAATACGAGTGAAAACTAAGTATATTTCAAACACAATTCCTACGCTAGTGTTAACTAGATCAGGTTCGAGGATTTCGCAAATGCGATCTCAGCCGAAGCACTCCTTTGTGATAGTTATTTAATGTACTTGTAGTATAACACATTACTGTGGATTTGTAAATAATTTTTGATAGACTTCGTTTGGTTCTTTTTGAGTAGTAATCAAATTCAAATCCAAATGATGGGCAAAGCCGCTAAGTGCTCCTACAGATGTATATTGGTGTAAGTCATAGTCTAAATCAGTCGCAGGAGCAGCATTGTAGTAGCCAGAGTTTGTTCCATAAGTCGGAATCCAAAGGGCAGTAAATTTATCGACGGAAATGCTATGCTCTGCCATAAAATAGGTTCCAACATAGATACCAATGTTTTTAGCGCCCAAGTCCTCTAATTCCTGACGAAAGGCTTCGACCCCGGCATTCATATCCTCCATGGTCTTTTCTTCGACATCAAGCCAATAGTAGGTAGGGTTGTATTTGTAAGAGGCCTCATAGAAAGATTTCGCTTCTTTCTTCATCGACTCGATACTATTTCCGGTGACATAGGCATAGACAGCTACGGGAATCCCACGCTCTTGAAATTCCTTTATGTGAGTCTGGTAATGTTTATCCAAGCCATTTTTATCGGAGGCATTGTTATCCTTTCGGGTGTGAGAACCGCTCTGTACTCGGATAATAGCACCAGAAATATTAGCAGAAAGGACATCATAATCAATATCAGATGGCCTCTGCCAGCCGGATACGTCAACGATTGGCTTCATCTCCAAAGCATTTGTAATATGGATTGGCTTTGCATGATAAGTTGGCGCACTAGAGGAACTTGTAGTACTAGTGATGGTTGTTACGTCTTTGTTTTGTTCCTGACTAACTACTCGCGTCACAAGGATGAGTCCTGTAAACAAGAGGAAGAAGACAGCAACAAATATAGGGTGTATTTTCTTTCTCATCCTCTTTATTCTAGCGTAAACTAGCTAAAAAATCAAAAAAATACACCTTAGGGAAATTATTCTTGACAGTCCGCAAAGAATTCGTTACCCTATAGTAGGAAATAAATGAGAAAGTGTCGTGTGTGATGTCAACGAGACGAATGAGTCAGATAGTGATTTTGGCAGCTTTATCCATTGCGTTGCGCTTTGCATTTGCTGGTTTTCCAAATATCAAACCGATTTCAGCTATTTTTTTAGTCAGTCTTTGTTTTTGGCCGTTGAGTGATAGCCTGTGGGTGATGGCCTTAACCATGCTGGGAAGTAGCCTCTTATTTGGCTTTGGTTTGGTTGTTTTCTGGCAAATACTGAGTTTTGCATTCGTGATGCTGATATGGTATGTATTACTGGTTCCGTTTATTCGTCGGAATCGGATACCGCTAGCTTTGCAAAGTCTATTTTCAGGATTAGTTCTATTTTTCTATGGCTTTTCGATTAGCTTACCGATTGCCTGGCAATACGGAACAAATCCGATTGTTTATTGGCTAAATGGTTTGTCGTTTGATGTCTTACATAGTGTTTCAACTATTTTATTTTACCCGATAATTTATTCTATATTTAGGAGATATTACACTTATGAAAAAAATCGTTCTTAGCATTCTGTCTGTAATAGCAGGTCTATTTTTGGTGGCTTGCCAGCCCCAAATGAAACCTTCTGATTCAGAACAAACCTACACCGCAACTTTAAAAGTGACATTCCCTGATGATAAAGTAGTCGAAGAAAAGGTATCATTTGAAAAAGATGATACAGTTATGGATATATTAGAAGATTACCATAAAATTGAAGAACAAGAAGGTCTTGTGACTTCCATTGATGGGGTCACGCAAGACACAGCAAAAAATACCTACTGGATGTATGATGTGAATGGTGAATTGGCTCCGAAAGGTGCAAAAGAAATGCAGGTCACAGATGGCGATACAATTGCTTTTTACTTGAAGACCTTTAAATAAAGATAGGAATAGAGAGTTTCATGTATCGTGAAGCTCTCTAACTTTTGTTCTAACATTTCCATTCTGCCTCCTTTTCTGTAAAATTGTCAGATTTTTCCGTATTTTAACTAGAAATATGGTATAATGAGAACAATATTCAAAAGATGCTTAGGAGAATAGATGAAAATTGATAAACGGCCTTTGCTGAACTATTCTATTTTGATTCCGTATTTAATCTTGTCCATTGTCGGGCTGATCATGATTTATTCGACAACGAGCGCCTTGCAGGTCCAAAATGGTGGAAATCCTTTTAAACCCCTGATCAGCCAGGCTAGCTATTGGGTGATTAGTTTGGGGTTGATTTACCTAGTTTATCGCATGAAATTGAGCTTTCTGCGTAGATCAGGCTTGATTTCTATAACGCTCTTAATCAATGGATTTTTACTGATTATTTCCCATTTTTTTGATGCTGTCAATGGAGCGCATGGTTGGATTCGTCTGGGACCAGGCGGGATTATCGGCTTGCAACCAGCAGAATATCTGAAATTATTGATTGTTTGGTATCTGGCGCATAAGTTTGCCAAGATTCAAGGAGAGATTCGTAAGTATGACTATCAAGCTTTGACCAAGGGACGCTGGGTTCCGAATAAGCTAAATGATTGGCGTATGGTTAGCCTTGCTTTTTTAGGGTTAGTTGCATCATTGCCGGACCTTGGAAATGCAGTCATTGTTGCTCTGATCATCGTGGTCATGGTAACGGTCAGTGGAATTGGCTACCGCTGGTTTTCAACAGCCTTGATAGCAATTGTGTCTGTTTCAGCTTTACTATTAGGATCTATTCGTTTGCTTGGTGTTGAATTTGTGGCAAAAATTCCTCTATTTGGCTATATTGCGCGGCGTTTTGCTGCTTATTTCAATCCTTTTGAAAATGCAACCGAATCAGGTTTGCAGTTGACCAATTCCTACTATGCCATGAGCAATGGTGGCTGGTTTGGCAGAGGATTAGGAAATTCGATTGAAAAGAATGGATATCTACCAGAAGCGCATACCGATTTTGCCTTTTCGATTGTCATAGAAGAGCTTGGTTTTTTTGGAGCGAGCCTTATTTTGGCCCTCTTGTTTTTCTTGATTTTGCGCATTATCGTAGTCGGTATTCGATCTAAAAATCCCTTTAATGCGATGGTGGCATTTGGGGTAGCTGGTATGTTACTCGTTCAGACCTTTGTCAATATTGGCGGGATTTCTGGTCTGATTCCAGCGACGGGAGTCACCTTCCCATTTATTTCTCAAGGAGGAAATAGTTTATTGATTATTTCTATAGGAATTGCTTTTGTGCTCAATATTGATGCTAGTGAAAAGCACGAACTAATTCGAGAAGAGATTGAACGAACAATGATTTAGTAAGAAAATGAGGAGAAAAGGAAGATATGGCGATACAAAAATTAGAAAACTACAACAATAAAGAGACGATTCAAGAAGAAGTAGGAATTTTGACAGATATCTTACAGGATGTTGCACGTCAGCTAATGTCTGAAGAGACCTTTGATAAGATTATCGAACTTGGAACTCTTTCAAAACAAGATGATTACGGTTTGTTAATGGAAATCATTGGTCAATTGACCAACGATGAGCTAGCAGTTATCTCCCGTTATTTTGCAGTGTTACCTCTCTTGATTAACATTTCAGAAGATGTGGATTTAGCTTATGAAATCAATCATCAGAATAATTTGGGCCAAGATTATCTTGGAAAAATTTCGACCACGATTGATTTGGTTTCTCAGCGTGAAGATGCGGCTACAATCTTAGAAAATCTGAATGTGGTTCCTGTTCTGACCGCTCATCCGACCCAGGTTCAACGTCAGTCTATGCTTGATTTAACCAAGCATATCCATGAATTGCTCCGCCGCTATCGTGATGTGAAGCTGGGTCTCATGAACCGCACTAAGTGGCTTGATGAATTGCGGTGCTATGTGGAAATCATCATGCAGACCGAGATGATTCGTGAGAAGAAACTCAAGGTAACCAATGAAATTACCAATGTCATGGAGTATTATAACAGCTCCTTTATCAAGGCAGTGACCAAACTCCAGCGAGAATACAAGAATCTTGCGGCAGAGCGTGGAATTGAGCTAGTGAATCCGCGTCCGATTACCATGGGGATGTGGATTGGCGGAGACCGTGATGGCAATCCTTTTGTTACAGCAGAAACCCTGAAATTGTCTGCCCTTACCCAGTGTGAAGTCATTATGAATTACTACCATGACCAACTGGAAAAACTCTACAGTAATTTCTCCTTATCAACAACCATTGTTGAGGTCAGTCCAGCAGTTCAAGCTTTGGCTGATTTATCTGCAGATCATTCTGTTTATCGTGAGCATGAGCCCTATCGTAAAGCCTTTCATTATATCCAGATGAAATTGGCCAATACCTGCGATTATCTAGTTCATGACCAGAAAAATGACGATCGGTATGCCAATGTTCGAGAGTTTAAGGCAGACATCATTGCCATAAAAGAATCCTTGGAAGAAAACAAGGGTGTGGCGCTATTAAAAGGTGATTTGACCGAATTATTAGAAGCGATTGAAGCCTTTGGATTTTACTTGGCTAGTATCGATATGCGCCAAGATTCGAGCATTCATGAGGCTAGTGTCGCTGAACTATTAGCTTCTGCGAAAATTGTAGAAGATTACAGCAGCTTATCAGAAGAAGAAAAGTGTCAGGTACTCTTAAAAGAATTGGTTGATGATCCACGGATTTTATCTGCGACCCATATTCCAAAATCAGAGCAGTTAGAAAAGGAATTGGCTATTTTTGCAGCAGCCCGTGAATTGAAAGATAAGCTAGGTGAGGAAGTCATCAAACAGCATATTATTTCTCATTCTGAGCATGTATCTGACTTACTAGAATTAGCCTTGCTCCTAAAAGAAGTTGGTCTGGTTGATGCAGAACGTGCGCGCGTGCAGATTGTGCCCCTCTTTGAAACGATTGAAGATTTGGACAATGCCCCTGCCACCATGCGCAATTACTTGCAGTTAGACGTTGCTAAATCTTGGATTGCAGGCAACAATCATTACCAAGAAATCATGTTAGGCTATTCTGATTCCAATAAAGATGGTGGCTATCTGTCATCTGGTTGGACCCTTTACAAAGCGCAGAATGAATTGACCCAAATCGGTCAAGAGTATGGCGTGAAAATTACCTTCTTCCATGGACGTGGTGGGACAGTTGGACGTGGTGGTGGTCCTTCTTACGATGCCATTACTTCTCAACCATTTGGTTCTATCAAGGATCGGATTCGTTTGACAGAACAAGGAGAGGTCATCGGAAATAAATACGGTAATAAGGATGCAGCCTACTACAACTTAGAAATGCTGGTATCGGCAACCTTAGACCGGATGGTGACGCAGATGATTGTTGATTTAGATGAAATTGATGGCTATCGTGCAATCATGAACGATATTGTTGAGGACAGTTACCAAATTTATCGTGATCTAGTCTTTGGCAATCCGAATTTTTACGATTATTTCTTTGCAGCGAGCCCAATTCGTGAAGTGTCTAGTTTGAATATTGGTTCCCGTCCAGCAGCGCGAAAAACCATTACTGAAATCGGAGGACTCCGTGCCATTCCGTGGGTCTTCTCATGGTCGCAAAATCGTGTCATGCTCCCAGGTTGGTATGGAGTGGGCTCTAGTTTCAAACGATTCATTGACAAGGATCCAGACAATCTTGCTAAGCTCCAACAAATGTATGAAAATTGGCCATTTTTCCGTTCTCTGCTGTCAAATGTGGACATGGTCCTCTCCAAATCTAACATGAACATTGCCTTTGAATATGCCAAGATGTGTGAGGATGAAGACGTGCATTCTATTTTCTATACCATTTTGGATGAATGGCAATTAACCAAAGATATGATTTTGGCGATTGAGCAAAATGATGAATTATTAGCAGAACTACCGTTCTTAAAAGCCAGTCTTGCTTACCGCATGCCTTATTTCAATGTCTTGAATTACATTCAAATTGAATTGATCAACCGCCTCCGTCGTGGAGAATTAAGTGCGGATCAGGAAAGTCTGATTCATATTACCATCAATGGTGTTGCAACTGGTTTGCGGAATTCAGGTTAAGAACAAAAAATCGGTTTTGGCCGATTTTTTTGTCTATTTGCTCAATATGCTGTAACCAATTGTCAATTCATTCGTTCTATTAGTGAAAGGAGGGGAGAAAGATTCGGTTCGACGAATATGAAAAAGAAGTCATGGGCATTGCGAAAGAAATTTCCTATTATCTGCAAAAATCAGGCGCCAATCAAGCAGACAGCGATGATATTGCTCAGGACATTTTGGTTAAAATTCTCGAGGCAGACATTGTTCTTCCCTTCGAGAAATTGCGGGCCTGGCTTTATCGCTCAGCTATTCGAGCCTATATTGATCGGTATCGTAGGGATAGACGCTACCATGAGATTATCCAGCAGGAATTTTTCCACAAGGAGAAGGCGCTAAAGTACGATACAGCAGATTATGGACCGTTGTATGAGGCAGTAGCAGAATTGCCCACTCAGTATCAGTCGGTACTGGACTGTTATTATTTTCAAGAAATGACGACTAAGGAGGTAGCACAGGTCTTGGGAATTAGTCAAAGCCTGGTTAAGATGAACCTCTATCGTGGTCGTAAGCAGTTAGCAAGATTGCTAAAGGAGAAAGGATACGAATATGAAGACTTTTGAAGTTGCAGCAAAGAAAAGTAAACGAAAGAACAGGGTGAAAACTGTCTTACTTTCGATCGTGACGGGATTTGTACTGTTGGTTGTCGGTTGGAAGGGGCTGGCTTGGATTACCTCTCGTAATGCCAATGAAGTGCGTGATTACCACCAAACAATGACAGAGATCAGTTATCCTAATGTTAGCTATATAAACTGGTCCTTCATTGCAGACTCGGAATTTACCGGAACCTATTATGCCGATCAGGTTAAGGATATTGCAGGAATTACTGTTCCGTTTGAAGATTTTGAGAGTCATTATGGCCTGTATAGGGGCTATGACTCAAATCAGCATCTCAATCTCTATAAATCATCAGATAATAAGGGTGGCTACACCCACGGGAATAGCTATAAGGTGCCACTTTTTTATAATACCAATCGCAATTATCAGCAAATGGGGGATATCGTCACTCAGGACATCTCTCTCTTATCTCAGATGCCCAATCGCGTAGTTGAAATGGCAGTGACCTTTGATAAGCCCTATACCTTTGATGAAATTCAAACCATGATTCCTAGTAATTTGAACATCAACTGGTACTGGATTGGTAGCACTAGTATCTATGATACGAGTGAGTTAAAGCTCAATGCTCAGATTGGTTTTCAGCCGAATCTCGCTCAACTAGAAACCTATGACGAGATGAAAAAACAGGAAAAACCAGCAAATCTGTCTAAGGAAGAAGCTCAAAAAGCCTATGAGGACTACCAAAAGAAACTGGCTGATTTAACACCTAGTCAAGCCTTCCATAATAGCTATACCTTCTTCCAAGCACATCTGGAGAAGGCTTTGGCAAATCAGTGGCTCGGATATAGTGTGGGAGAAGATGGGAAAGACTATGATTTGACCAATGATGTCAAAGACTACCTTAAAAAGAATCAAGACGGAAAAACAGCTACATTTGCTGGTGTGATTTTAACGGGTAAGGCAGAAGACTTTGCTCAACTTGAAAAAGCTAGCTGGATTTTTGCCTCTAATATCGGTCAGGATGTGGAAGTTAAGCCCTATCATCACCTAGAGACCCACAGATAATCCCTTTTTGAATCTCACTTTCTTTCAGATTTTCAGTTTGCGCTTTTACAAATATGATAAAATAAGACTAGACCTGTAACTTTTACGGGTCTCGTTTCGTTTTATTAGTGAGGAAGGGAGGGAAGTGCGATTAAACTAGATGCCTATGAACAAGTCTTGATTGATTTTGCCAAAGATGTCATCGCTTATTTGATGGCATCAGGTGTTCCAAAAGAGCAGGCAGAAGATGTCGTCCAAGATATATTTGTCAAGCTCCTTGAAATGCCAGTTGCTATCCCTGGTGAGAAGATTCGAGCCTTCCTGTACCGCTCTGCCATTCGTCGCTACATTGATAAGTACCGCAGGGACAAACGTTATATGGAAATTTTACGGCAAGAATTTTTCAAGCCACATGAACTGTCCCCCTTTGAAACAGACCAATATGACTTTCTCTTGGAAGAAGTAGAAAAATTGCCACAGCAGGATGCGCTTCTCTTGGAACTCTTTTATTTTCAGGGTTTTACTATTCGTGAAATAGCAGAGCTTCTCTCTTATTCCGTCAGCAAGGTCAAAGTCAGTCTGCACCGCAGTCGTCAAAAATTAAAACAAGCCCTTAAACAGAAAGGATATGATGATGGAAACATTTGAAGTATTAGCGAAGAAAACAAAAAAGAAAAATAGACAGCAAATTATTTTAATATCCGTAACAGTTGTAGTCAGTTTTTTAGTAATGTATGCAGGCTTAGTATTTGCATCTGGAAAATTATTGAATCGTAACTTTCGCAGAGTGATGGATTACTATGATCAGCGGAATATTATTGCCTACCCTAATATGCATGTCATGGGTGGAAATAGCCCAAAAGGGCAATTTTCATCAATCTACCATCTAGAACGAGTAAAGGACGTTGATGGGGTGTTTATACCCTATCAAGGGATCAATGCCAGTGCGACACTTTTTGCTGCTCATGTTGATAGCGAGAGGGATTATGTGAAGTACCAGACGTTTGAGCATCAAGGAGAACGTAGATTTTCTAATAATCAAAGTGTCTATCGTCATCCTGTCTTCTTCAATGTAAAGGGGGATTGGAACGGAGAATACATTCCAAAACCGAGTCAAGAATTACCTCTTACAAAGGAAATGAAAGGGCAATTAGTAGAAGTAGCACTCACTTTTGATAAGCCCTACTCATATCAAGAATTACAGACCATGTTACCTAAAAATCTCAAAAAAAATTGGTTTTGGTTTGGTACAACAAATACAGAAATCGACTATTCTTACTCTTTGGCAGATATATACGGCCTTAGCTTTGAAGAAAAAGAGGACGAGATGAGTTATGAACGATTTAGGGAGAATCTATTGGCTGCTCTGAAAGATACTAAATTCAAAAATAGTATGCTATATGGACGTAGTGGGAAAACATTTTCGAACTATGATGATTTAGAGTTCATTAAAGAAAACTATCCCACGTTAGCAGATGCAAGGTTTGCCGGTGTTATTCTAACAGGTAAGGCAGAGAACTTTGCCCAGCTGGAAAATCAGGATTGGATATTCGCCTCAAGCATTGGTGCAGCTATCCCGAATCAACCTTATTATCAGCTCGATGTGGAATAAATTGTAAAAAAGATAGAAAATACTTGCATTTCTGCTACAATTTGATAGAATAGTAAGGTAAAGTTAGACTGTATTGCCTACTGTCTATCTATAAAATATATTTTATTGGAGGCTTTTACCAAAATGGCAAAAGAAAAATACGATCGTAGTAAACCACACGTTAACATTGGTACAATTGGACACGTTGACCACGGTAAAACTACTTTGACTGCAGCTATCACAACTGTATTGGCACGTCGCTTGCCTTCATCAGTTAACCAACCAAAAGACTATGCGTCTATCGATGCTGCTCCAGAAGAACGTGAACGCGGAATCACTATCAACACTGCACACGTTGAGTACGAAACTGAAAAACGTCACTATGCGCATATCGACGCTCCAGGACACGCGGACTACGTTAAAAACATGATCACTGGTGCGGCTCAAATGGACGGAGCTATCCTTGTGGTAGCTTCAACTGACGGACCAATGCCACAAACTCGTGAGCACATTCTTCTTTCTCGTCAGGTTGGTGTTAAACACTTGATCGTCTTCATGAACAAAGTTGACTTGGTTGACGACGAAGAATTGCTTGAGTTGGTTGAAATGGAAATCCGTGACCTTCTTTCAGAATACGATTTCCCAGGTGATGACCTTCCAGTTATCCAAGGTTCAGCTCTTAAAGCTCTTGAAGGTGACTCAGCATTTGAAGATATCATCATGGACTTGATGAACACTGTTGATGAGTACATTCCAGAACCAGAACGCGATACTGACAAACCATTGCTTCTTCCAGTCGAGGACGTATTCTCAATCACTGGACGTGGTACTGTTGCTTCAGGACGTATCGACCGTGGTACTGTTCGTGTCAACGACGAAATCGAAATCGTTGGTATCAAAGAAGAAACTTCTAAAGCAGTTGTTACTGGTGTTGAAATGTTCCGTAAACAATTGGACGAAGGTCTTGCAGGAGACAACGTTGGTGTTCTTCTTCGTGGTGTACAACGTGATGAAATCGAACGTGGACAAGTTATCGCTAAACCAGGTTCAATCAACCCACACACTAAATTCAAAGGTGAAGTTTACATCCTTACTAAAGAAGAAGGTGGACGTCACACTCCATTCTTCGACAACTACCGTCCACAGTTCTACTTCCGTACAACTGACGTAACTGGTTCAATCAAATTGCCAGCAGGTACTGAAATGGTAATGCCTGGTGATAACGTAACAATCGACGTTGAATTGATCCACCCAATCGCCGTTGAACAAGGTACTACTTTCTCTATCCGTGAAGGTGGACGTACTGTTGGTTCAGGTATGGTTACAGAAATCGAAGCATAATTCGATTACGTTCCCAGAAATAACAATTATAAACAGACACCAAAAACCTTGCGAAAGCAAGGTTTTCTTTTTTATCGATCAGCGCTTTATTTCTTTGGCAATTTGTGATAAAATAGACATTGAAAATAAAAATAGAAGAGGTATGTGAAATGTCACGTAAACCAATTATCGCAGGAAACTGGAAAATGAATAAAACAGCAGCAGATGCTCGTGCATTTGTCGAAGCAGTGAAGACAAAAATTCCTTCAAACGAACGTGTGGAAACTGTTATTGGTGCACCAGCTCTTTTCATCGAAGGGATGAAAAAAGGTGTTCGCAATACTGAATTGAAAGTTGCAGCTCAAAACTGCTACTTTGAAGATTTTGGAGCTTTTACTGGGGAAAACAGCCCTGCAACACTTGCCGCACTTGAAGTGGATTATGTGATTATCGGTCACTCAGAACGCCGTGATTACTTCCACGAAACAGATGAAGACATCAACAAAAAAGCACATGCGATTTTCAAAAACGGCATGACACCAATCATCTGTTGCGGCGAATCTCTTGAGACTTACGAAGCTGGTAAAGCAGAAGAGTTTGTAGGTGCGCAAGTATCAGCAGCTCTTAAAGGTTTGTCTGCTGAGCAAGTAGCTTCATTGGTGCTTGCATATGAACCAATCTGGGCAATCGGTACTGGTAAATCAGCAACTCAAGACGATGCACAAAAAATGTGTAAAGCCGTTCGTGATGTCGTTGCAGCAGACTTCGGACAAGAAGTAGCAGATAAAGTCCGTGTCCAATACGGTGGTTCTGTTAAACCAGAAAACATTGCTGAGTACATGGCTTGTCCTGATGTGGACGGTGCACTTGTAGGTGGAGCTTCACTTGAGGCAGATAGCTTCCTTGCTTTGTTGGAATTTTAAGAGGAGTAAAAAAGAAAACAGCGGGCAAGGTAGATTAGTTTTTGATACTCAGCTTAGTCACGTATCTTGATGCTCGACAAATCTTTTTTCTAGGTTGAGGCTCTGTTGTCTCAGCCGCTCTTTTACAAATAGGAGATAAAATGAAAGTAAAATCCTTTTTATACCTATCAGGATTGGTCTTGTCATGTTGGAATGCTCAAACTGTTTTGGCAGATAGCATTACAGCAGAGCCAAAAGAATTAGGAAGTCAGTCTACTGTATCTGGCACTCTTCGTGTCGTTGAAGAGGATGGACAGGTAAAGGTAGTTTTTTCTGGATTAACAAATGGGTATGGCCGGCCTAAAGCAACGATTTGGTCACAAGCGGATAAGAGTGATCAACGTGTTATCAGTCAATTTGTGCAGGATTCTACCGGACAATATATTGCTGTTTTAGACAAATCACAATTTGCAGAAGGAGCTACTCATTTCTATGTTGAAATGAGTGTTACGAGTGATACGAATACCTCCTACGTCCTAGATACATATGAATTTGATTGGCAAACAGAGACTACACCAAGTGCAGCTCAGTCTCAAGCTAGTTTCCGTAGTATTGCAGACGATGCTCAGTCTTCTGGTACTCCAGTGGAAGAGACCGTTGGACAGCCCGTTACAGGTGATATCAATATTGAGAATATTGATGCTCAAAACGGTACCTTTGATGTCGTTGTTTCCAATGTTGCAGCACCATCTGCTATTCGTATGATTCAAGTTCCTGTTTGGACGGATGAAGGTGGCCAAGATGATATACGTTGGTACACAGCTACTCGTCAGCAAGATGGTACCTATAAAGTCACGGTTAATAAACAAAACCACAAGAATGGTACGGGGGCGTATCATGTGCATCTATACTATAAATATGTTGATGGGAAATCAGCTGGGGTTGCGGCTTCAGGAGCAACCTTACCTCAATCTCAAGAAGCTCCGACTCAGTCACAGGTGACTGGCGATATTGCGATTGAAAATATTGATGCCCAGGCAGGTACCTTCGATGTCGTAGTGTCCAATGTCTCAGGCTCTTCAGCGATTCAGACAGTCCAAGTTCCAATTTGGACGGAAGAAGGCGGCCAAGATGATATTCGCTGGTACAATGCGATTAGGCAGGCCGACGGCACCTATAAAGTCACCGTAGACAAGAAAAATCATAAAAACGGCACTGGCAAGTACCATATCCACTTGTATTACCGCTATACGAATGGACAGTTGAAGGGCGTTGGCGGTACCTTTACTGCCTTGCCAGCCCCAACTCCGACCCAAAATCAGGTCACGGGCGATATTGCGATTGAAAATATCGATGCTCAGGCAGGTACCTTCGATGTCGTAGTGTCCAATGTCTCAGGCTCTTCAGCGATTCAGACAGTCCAAGTTCCGATTTGGACAGAAGAAGGCGGTCAAGATGATATTCGCTGGTACAATGCGATTAGGCAATCTGACGGCACCTATAAAGTTACCGTAGACAAGAAAAATCACAAAAACGGCACTGGCAAGTACCATATCCATTTGTATTACCGCTATACGAATGGACAGTTGAAGGGCGTTGGCGGTACCTTTACTGCCTTGCCAGCCCCAACGCCAACTCAATCCCAAGTCACGGGCGATATTGCGATTGAAAATATCAATGCTCAGGCCGGTACCTTCGATGTTGTAGTATCCAATGTCTCAGGCTCTTCAGCGATTCAAACAGTTCAAGTTCCGATTTGGACAGAAGAAGGCGGTCAAGATGATATTCGCTGGTACAATGCGATTAGGCAATCTGACGGCACCTATAAAGTTACCGTAGACAAGAAAAATCACAAAAACGGCACTGGCAAGTACCATATCCATTTGTATTACCGCTATACGAATGGACAGTTGAAGGGCGTTGGCGGTACCTTTACTGCCTTACCAGCCCCAACTCCGATCCAAAATCAGGTCACGGGCGATATTGCGATTGAAAATATCAATGCTCAGGCCGGTACCTTCGATGTTGTAGTATCCAATGTCTCAGGCTCTTCAGCGATTCAGACAGTCCAAGTTCCGATTTGGACAGAAGAAGGCGGCCAAGATGACATCCGTTGGTACAATGCGATTAGGCAATCTGACGGCACCTATAAAGTCACTGTAGATAAGAGAAATCATAAAAACGGCACTGGCAAGTACCATGTTCACTTGTATTACCGCTATACGAATGGACAGTTGAAGGGTGTTGGCGGTACCTTTACTGCCTTGCCAGCCCCAACGCCAACTCAATCCCAAGTCACGGGCGATATTGCGATTGAAAATATCAATGCTCAGGCCGGTACCTTCGATGTTGTAGTATCCAATGTCTCAGGCTCTTCAGCGATTCAAACAGTTCAAGTTCCGATTTGGACAGAAGAAGGCGGTCAAGATGACATTCGCTGGTACAATGCGATTAGGCAGGCCGACGGCACCTATAAAGTCACCGTAGATAAGAGAAATCATAAAAACGGCACTGGCAAGTATCATATCCACTTGTATTACCGCTATACGAATGGACAGTTGAAGGGCGTTGGCGGTACCTTTACTGCCTTACCAGTTGACAAAGACACAACCAAGCCAACTGGTACGCTTAGCATCGTGAATGTGAATAACCAGACAGGCGCTTTTGATGTCGTTGTGACGGATGTTTCAAGTCCAATAGAGTTGGATTCTGTTTTGGTTCCAGTCTGGTCAGAAGCAGGTGGTCAGGATGATATTCGCTGGTATCGTGCAGCCAAACAAGCAGATAATAGCTATAAAGTTCACGTGGAAGCAAGCAACCATAAGTATAGCACGGGTATTTACCATGCTCATCTTTACTATAAGCAGATTAATGGTCGAACAGTGGGAGTTGGCGCTACTAAAACCAGCCTGAGTATTACTCAAAACGGCAAGCCAACAGCTACTATTAGCATTCAAAACGTGGATAATACAAATGGAGCCTTTGATGTAACAGTGTCTGATATTTTTGCTCCAGCAGGTATTGATAAAGTGGAAGTTCCAGTCTGGTCAGATGTTAATGGACAAAATGATATTCAATGGTACACTGCGATGAAGCAAGCTGATGGAACCTACCGTGTGAACGTTCGGGTATCGGCGCATCGGTATGAGACAGGTTTGTACCATGCTCATTTATATATAACTAGTGGTGGTCAACGCTATGGAATTGGCGGAACAACAACTAAGGTAACGTATACCCATCGAGCAGATAAGTCATTTGTAGATGTAAGTAGTCACAATGGTAGCCTTTCTGTCTCGGATTATCATGACTTGTTGAATCAAGGTGTCGCAGGAGTGGTTGTTAAGTTGACAGAAGGTACCTCCTATCTCAATCCATTTGCGGCAGAGCAGATTCGCAATGCGCAGGCTGTTGGTATGAAAGTTTCTGTTTACCACTATTCACATTTTACAGATGCTAAATCAGCTCAAGAAGAAGCACGTTATTTTGCAGCAGCAGCTCAGCGCTTAGGTCTGTCTAAAGATATTGCGATGGTTAATGATATTGAAGAACAAAAAACACGAAACAATATCAATGCAAATATGAAGGCATGGGAAGCAGAAATGCGCCGTTTAGGTTATGGCAATCTGCTTCATTACGCAGGAGCAAGCTGGATTGACGTGAATACATTAGGATATGCAGGACCTATTCAAACGGATTTATTTGGTCTGAAAAATTTCTGGGTTGCCCAGTATCCATATAATAGTTTGGATGTTCAACAAGCACGTACAATGAGTATGCACTCATCAGCGGCTGCATGGCAGTTTACATCGTCTGCTCAACTATTGGCAGGAAAACATCGGTTTGATTTGAACTTAGATTACACAGGCCGATTTACAAATTAGTGAGGGAAAACAGCACTTTGTCAAGTGTAGTGGGTAGATGTCAGCTAACATCTAGAGAGGACCAAGTTGGTCTTCTCTTTTTTGATATTGATGGCAATCAAAATCCGCTTTTTGAAGTTTTCATCTTCCGAAATCCAAAGGCATTACGCTTGATGACTTTGATAAGATTATTGGTAGCTTCCAATTTAGCGTTGGAATAAGGCAATTCCAAGGCGTTTAAAACCTTGTCCTTATCCTTTAGAAACGTCTTAAATACCGTCTGGAAAATAGGGTTAACAGTGGCTATTTCTTGCTCAATTAGGTCAAAGAAATGATCTGAATTCTTCTCTTGGAAATGGAATAAAAGAAGTTGATAGAGTTCATAATGTTGTCGTAACTCATCTGAGTAGGATAGAAGCTTGTCTAAGATTTCCTTATTGGTCAAATGCATGCGAAAGGTTGGGCGATAAAACCGCTTGTCACTGAGTTTACGGCTATCTTGTTGTACCAGTTTCCAGTAGCGTTTGAGCGTCTTGTATTCATGCGATTTGCGGTCAAAAGCATTCATGATTTGGGTACGGACACGGTTCATAGCACGGCTGAGATGTTGCACAACGTGGAAGCGATCCAGCACGATTTTAGCATGAGGAAAAAGTTGTTTGGCTAGTTGATAGTAAGGGCTAAACATGTCCATAGTGATGATTTTAACGCGGTTTCTGACCTTTCTAGGGTATCTCAGAAAGTGATTTCGGATGGTTGCTTGCGTTCTTCCATCAAGGATAGCGATGATGCTATTTGTGTCAAAATCTTGAGCGATAAAGCTCATTTTCCCTTTCTTGAAGGCATACTCATCCCAGGACATGACTTCTGGAAGCTTAGCCCAATCCGTTTCAAACTTAAATTCATTGAGTTTTCGAATAACTGTAGATGTAGAAATGGAAAGTCTGTGTGCGATATGTGTCATTGCTTGCTTTTCGATAAGTAATTGTGCGATTTTCTGGTTAACAGCGACAGAGATTTAACAATAGGAGTTTCAGCGACAGCGATTTTCCCACATTCCTTGCACTTGAAACGACGCTTTCGAAGGCGGATAAGTAGTGGGTAGCCAGCTGTTTCTAAGTAGGGGATTTTAGAGGCTTTTTGGAAGTCGTACTTAGCCATTTGTCCCTTGCAGGAAGGGCATTTAGGGGCTGTGTAATCCAAGTGACCGTGGAGTTCTAAGTGTGTTCCCATGTCGCATTCATTAGTGATCGTGATATTTTTGTCTTTCATTTTGAGAAAATTTGTGATAAGATTTAGTTGTTCCATATGAGTCTTTCTAAATGATAGTTTTGTCGCTTTTCATTATAGGTCATATGGGACTTTTTTTCTACACTCTAAAAGGCTCCATAATCTCCACAGTGGATTTACCCACTACAGAAATTATAGAGCCCGAAATTATAGAGCCAAAATTCGATTTGGTACATCTATCATAAACCAAAAACGAGGCTGGGACAAAAGTGCCCAGCCTCGCTTCTGTTTAACTTTAACAGTTTGACGCAGTAGTTGCCTGGTTTGTAAAATATTGATAAATCAACATTCTATTAGAAGAGGCTAGCGAACACGCTTTCGCTAGCTCTAGTCAACATGCGGGATTAGGAGCAAAAATAATCCGGTGGATTCGGTTAGCTCGAACCTAGAAATAAAGGAGTGAGGGTAATCGATTTCTTTGAAATCACGAGTGAGTACCACTCCTGTTTTTTAGTTGTGTTAGCATCTCTAACGATTTGCCAATGATATTGAGGGACTTGGTGAAGGTGCCAAGGAGTAGATGTAATTGTCCATTGAACTGTCGCTTGAAGTTAAAGTTTCCTTTGCCTGTGCCCAATAGGTTGGTTTCGCTAGTGCCGTAAAAGTTAAAGGTTTGATATCCATGTTCTAGAGCGTATTGTAGCATAGTCCAATGAATCAAGGACGCTCCACCGAAATTCATATACTGCTCGTAATTTCCTCCTGCAAAGCTGACAACTTCTGAACCATAACAGATGAAGAGATAGGAGGAGAGGGGCAACTTATCCTGAGTGATATTCATCTCTTTAAATTGCTGTAATCGTTTTTGATAAGACTGCAATTGGTCTCTGGCATCGGCAAGTTTCCCCTTGGTTCGTTTGCTTTGTGGGCCTTTTTCTAATTCTTCGATGACTTGTGAAAAATCTTGGATATGAGTGGTTAGATAATCTAGATAGGCAGCACAATCCAGATAGGCATACATAAACTTAGCTTGCTCTTGAAAATGTTCCTTGATTTTTTTAAAATAGTCCACTTCTTGGATAAAGAAATCTTTTCGCTGACTAGTAGTCGTTAGAATATCATAGAATTGATCGATATTTTCATCACTGAGCTCTTCCACACGAACCTGCATAGCTTGGAATTTTTTGATGTCCCGCTTAATCGAAGGGGTTAGTGACTGAAGGAGCTCGTCTGGTGAATGAAGTTCATCAAGCGATTTGACAAACAGGGTATTTACGACCGTTTCCTGTTTAGGATCAAATTCGTTGCGGTATCCCATTGTTTCAAATGTTTTTAAAATGTGGCCCGAGAGATTATCTTGGAGAACAGAGAGCTGATCATCCTTGATAGCCTGAATGAGATAAGGAGAAAGACTAACTCGCACACATAGCTGTTTATTGAGATATTTTTCCAAAGCCTTTAAGCACAGGTGCATAAGGGAAGATTCCCAATTTGTAAAGAGAGGACCATGTAAGATAAGTGCTTCTTTGAAAAAGGCTTTGATGTTACGATATTGGACAATGGTTTGCCCCACCAAAACGTCATCATCATAAAAGGCTAGGTATTCGATGTCACGTCCCCTAGATAATTGAAGCCGAGCCATTTCAGCAGATTGGAGAAAGTTGGCTTCTATATACTGCGTCTGAGTTTCCTGATAAGTGGTATCGCTAACCGTTCGAATGTGAATCATGTGGACATACTTCTTTCATTTGTGTCTTTAGCCAAGAAAGAGCAACGACATCATTCTTGGCTAGTCTATTTTTTTGAATCGTGCAAGAATTTGCTTGATTCCATGTAAAATCTTGTGTTTTAGAGGAGAGGGATAGTAGCGGAAAATCCCCATGCGACGAACAACGTAGCCGTTGAAATTTTGCTTGAAGCGCAGGACACCGTCTGAGTTGTCAAAGACACCCATGATACCTAGAAAATTATAAGTTGGGATTCCTCGACGAATGGATTCTTGCATAGCGTATTCTTGTAAGGGAGTTGGAGCATAAAATTTATTAAACTCTGGGTAAGAGCCGCTAAAGAGATACGTTGTTTCCTGAGATGTATAGAGAAAAAGGCTACCTGCTAAGATTTGATCTTCTTCTCCATATTGTTCAATCAACTTCTGTGCTTCTTCTTTACGGGTAACAAGGGTTTGTTCCTGCTTAAGGATTTGTTGCAACTCTTTTTTCTTTTTAGCAGAATTTGGATTTTCTGCTAATTCATGTTCAATTCCTTGTCGTTGTTCCAGCACGTGTTGGTATCCAGAAGTGACATGGTCGAGATAGTCTTGAAAATTTAAGGTGGCAATCATGAATTCAGCCTGCTCGCCAAAAGAATCGTATAATTTTTGATAGTAGTCCAATGACTTATCGCCATAATCACGACGCTTTGAAGTTGCAGCAGTAATATCCTTAAAAATATGGAGTTCATCGCGTTGCAGTTTTCGGAGTTTGATACCAAAGGTATTAGCCTTTTTGACCAATTGTTTTCCCTTATTGCTAAAAGAAGAGCGTAATTGCGTTTCGGATAATCCTCTAAGATCCTTCATGTAATGCCAGTAGACTTCACCTTTTGTATAGCCAGTCTGTAATCCATCAAATTGGTAGCCGATGTCTGTTAGAGTTGCAATCATATCCGTTTGTTCAGGACTAGTTGCCTCGCCGTTGCTATCAAATGTCTGGTAAATATCGTATGGCTTGACAATGAGTTCCATCGCTCCTTTTTGTTTTGCATAGGTCTTCAGAGCTTGATAAAAAGGCTGGAGATAGGAAGAGTCCGTTACAATCGGTCCAGAACTGATTTCCATATGTGGACCACCTTTCATGGGCAGTGAGTAGAGAATAGCAGAGACAACTAGGTGATCAGCATCATCTGTATACCCAATGTAATCAACTGTATTTCCTCGTTGGATTAGCAATTGTGCCATCTCAGGAGTTTGCATAAAAGAGCGCTGTTCAGCACTTTCTCCATGTCGGATAAATTCTTCTTTTGTCAGTTGTTTGAAAGCCATAATCGCCCCTTCTAATTCTTTTTACTACGTAGTATCTTTCGGAGTTTGTAAGCGAGATTGAAGAGAGGATAGAGTGGAGAGGTGGGATAATTCCATTCTCCGATAAATTCTTCAATCATTGGATTGAATTTTGATTTGAAATGGTACAAACCGCCATCTAATTGATTTTCAACTCCACCAAGATTGATCCAGTTAACTCCTTGCTCAAAGGCATAGGTAGCTGTTTGGTACCAAGTGAGGATAGCAGGTTGATAGCGACGGTATTCTTCGTCCATTCCGGCATAGATATTTTCAGCAGCTTGTCCAAATACAAGTGTCAATGTTCCTGCTAGAGGAGCTGTGGTTATTCCTTGAGCTATCTTATTTTGTAGAAAACTCATTTCATCTTGTATACTTGCCTGATCACTGGCATTTTGCTTTCTCTTTCCCTCTTTTGTTTTGTCTGAAAAGAGCTCAGCTTCTTTTTGGAGGGTTTGGAGCTTTGCTTGCAATTTTTGGGAACGAGTCGCTAAATCGAGAGTTGCAAGAGTGATGAACGATTGTTCAGGATACTGTTCTAAGAGTTTGGCATAGTAGTCTTTGTTTCGTAGGTGAATATTTTTACGGGATTCAGTCTTTTTCATCAAGGTTGCAAAGTCATTCAACAGCTCAAGTTGTCCATATTGGATGGTAACATCCTTGTTTTGGGCAGTACGAATGGTTTGCCGAGTATTTTTGGAAAGCAATTCGTCAGCGAAATACTCCTTGTAGATATTCGCTTGAAAACGAGGTTGAATGGTTTCTGCCAGTGAATCAGTCCTACCGACCCAATCACAGCCAGCCTGTTTCAGCAGTTGAATACTAGCAGTTGCGTCAGGTTTGTCATCAGTAGTTTGGTTGATCAAATATTGCTGAAAATAGATGGAAGGATCAAATTTAATAAAGACAGTTCGATGCTTTTTGGCAATTTTCTTTAGAGACTGTAAGACAAAGAAAACCAATTCTTGGTCTGTATAATCCATAATTGGACCACGTGGAATGTACATCATCGTCCAGCCAAGCGGTAGCGGTTGGATAAGGATAGAGGCAACTGCAACGAGTGTCTGATCTTGATAAAAACCAACTCGCTCATTGCCCCAGTTGTCTTTTACCTTCGCCCAAGAACTGCTTTGTAAAAGGTTGTTTTGCGGATGTTGTTTGACAAAGCGATCGTGTTCCTCAGCAGGGATGCCAATTTTATATGTGTACATTAACTCAATACCCACTCTCTAATGGCGTGTGCAACACCAGATTCATCATTTGATTTGGTAATATGGGTTGCGATCTTTTTCAGTTCAGGACTGCCGTTTTCCATCACGACAGCAACTCCAGCAGCTTCTAGCATAGAGCGGTCATTTTCTTGGTCCCCAATCGCCATCGTTTGCTCTATGCTTATGCCCAATAAGGTACTGAGCTGTTGAATGGCCTCTCCTTTATTGACGGTTTTGGGGGTTACTTCCAAGTAGAAGGGAGCAGATTTTGCGACCGTAAATCGTTGGGTTATGGCTGTTGGAATTTGAGGGATAGCAGCATCTAGCTTTTCAGCCTCATCAACCAGCATGACTTTAATAATATCTTTATCTGCCATTTCCTCTGGTGTTCGATAAAAGACAGGGGCATCGACGAGTTGAGATTCATAGAGGGTGTATTTACCAATGTTACGGTTGGCTGTGAAAATGGCTTCCTTGGTACTAGCATGCATAGGAAGTTTTAAGGTACGCGCTAGGTATTCCAATTCAAGATAATCAGCATAGCTCAAACCTTCTTTAAAAACATCCTTTCCTGTTGCTGTTTCTTGAACGAGTCCACCATTAAAGGTGATAACATAGTCTCCCTCGTCTAATAGGTTTAATTCAGTTAAAATCCGCTTGACACCAGAAATTGGTCGTCCAGTTGCAATAACAATTTTTACACCTGCTTTTTTAGCATCTTGAATGGCTTGATAGACTTCTGGTGTGATTTCGTGTTGGCTATTTAGTAAAGTACCATCAATATCAATGGCTACAAGTTTAATGCTCATCGTGTTCTCCATAATTAAATTGATCATTGTGTATATAGCTCAGAAAAGTAGCATTTTGTTGGGCAAAGATGCCAGCTTCTTCGAGCATTTCCTTCGGGAAATAGAAGCGACTATCACCATGTACGGTCCCTGCTAGTGAATGAACAATGGGTGAGAGTTGCGATAATTCAATCAGGCTTCCGTCTTTACAGAGGATCTCAATCTGCGTCCGCTTTTTCTTGGCATTTGGCCGGTAAATATCATAGGGCAAATCAAAATTATGATGAATGGCTGTATAGTAGCTTGGTTCAAAGCCGACTTCGTTGACAATTGCTTCTAAGATAGGAAGGTGAGACTCTGCTGCTGTATCAAAGGTAATAGACTTGAAAACCTTGCGATTGATATAGCGCTGGGCCAAGTCAGATAAAATCTTATCTGGACCATCAATCCAAGATTGGAAATAGGTATTCATAACCCCATCATCTAGAGCAAGATAGTCTTCTAGCGCATAGGATTGCTCAAAGAAAGGGATCAAACGTGGTGAAGAGCTTTCAAAGAAAGTCTGTAAATCTTGATAGAGGACTTTGGCACGTTTTAGAAGGTTTTGTAGCAAGACCTCCATGGAACGGCTGGCAGGGTGGAAATAGACCTGCATATACATCTGATAGCGACTGAGAACATAATCTTCGACCGCGTGCATCCCTGATTTTTTAAAGGCAATGCCATTTTCTGTCGGCCTGATAACCCGCAAAATCCGTGTCAAGTCAAATTGACCATAATTGGTTCCAGTAAAATAGGAATCACGCAGCAGATAGTCCATTCGATCTACATCGATTTGACTCGAAATCAGCTGAACGACTTGCTTATTTGGATACGTATGGCGGATAACACTTGCTACCTTCTCAGGGAAATCAGGTGCAATCTGACGCAGTAAGGCATTGATTTCCGTGCCACTATTCGTGATAATCTGGCAAGTCAGTTCTTCGTGATCTGTATCAAAGAGCCGCTCGAAAGTATGGGAGTAAGCGCCATGGCCTACATCATGTAAAAGGGCGGCAACCATGGTCAGAAGTGAATCATTCCTGTCCCAAACCTGCGCATATTTTTGTTCAAAGGTTGAGACAATTTGACGGGCAATTTCATAGGCTCCTAGACAATGCGAAAAGCGGCTATGCTCACCACCATGAAAAGTATAGGAAGTTGTTCCTAGTTGCTTGATGCGCCGTAGCCGTTGAAATTCTCTGGTATTGATTAGCTGATAGATTAGCTCGTTATCTACATGAATGTAGTTATGAACAGGGTCACGAAATACTTTTTCACTCATTTTTTCATTATATCAAAAAAACGGTAATTGTGCTTTTGTGAACCATTTATTGATTCAAAGTTAAAAGCTATTTACGAAAGTGGCTTTTCATATTATAATAAGACTATGACAGAAGAGATGATTTTACATTTGATACAAGCCCTTTTGGTAGGGTTGATTGTATGGATAGCTTGGACGATTTTGTCCTACACTAAAAAACACAGGGTTAACCTTGGTGAGCGGTTTTGGACAGGTTTTGGAATTGGGTTTATCACTGATTTGCTCGATACGCTAGGAATTGGCACGTTTGCAACGACTACGACACTGTTTAAAGCGACTAAGCTAGTACAGGATGATCGAAAGATTCCTGCCACCATGACCACGGCTCATATCATACCAGTCTTGGTTGAAGCACTCCTATTTATTACCATCGTTGAGGTCGATTTGCTGACCTTGGTTGCCATGGCGACGGCAGCTTTTACAGGTGCTTTTGTGGGTGCACGTGTGACGCAGCATTGGAATACGCAGAAGGTGCAGCGGATTTTAGGGATTTTGCTGGTCATTGCAGCCTTCTTTATGGTCTATCGCATGCTGACCAATCCTGGAGCTGATTTGACCACAGATGTCCGTGGATTGTCAGGCTGGAAATTAGTCCTTGGGATTGCTTTTGACTTTATCGTTGGGATGCTGATGAGCATGGGCTTGGGAAATTATGCACCAGAATTGATTTTCTTTTCTCTGATGGGTATCAGCCCAGCGATTGCGCTGCCCGTTATGATGTTAAATGCAGCTATGATTATGACAGCTGGAGCCAAGCAATTTATTGAGTCTGGTCGGGTCAATTGGCCAGGTGTACCGGGCATTATCCTTGGTGGCGTTTGTGGGGTACTGACAGCTGCGAAATTCTTGAGTAGTTTGGATGTCAATAATTTGAAAATTCTGGTGGTCTTTATTGCTTCCTATACAGGATTATCCTTGTTGCGTTCGTCATTTGTATCTCGAATGAAGGAGAAGAAATGAAGATAGGCATTCACAATGAAATTGATCTGGATGGTCAACTAGAAGTCATTGAGCAGGTGTATGAGGCAGAAGCGGTTGAAAAGGGAGACTTTCTCTACCTGACTTACCAAAATGAGGAAAAAGAACGCGTGGTCCTAAAAATAAATCAGCAAGAATGCACCATGACCCGCTTTTCAACTCCTAAATCTGTCATGCAGTTTCTCAGTAATGAGACAAGTGTGACGCAGATTGCCACTCCAGTCGGTGTGCAAATCCTCCATGTGGTGACAGACTTCTACCAGAAAGAAGGCAATCAAGTAACCATTCGTTATACCTTACGCATTCCGCAGACAGGGCAAGACTTGGCTCGCTATAAACTTCGTATACAGTGGGATGCATCATAAAAAAGGCACGACAGACACAGGAAAAATATTTAGCAATAAAATAAGCTTTTCTGCATTTTTCGGAAAAAAGGCTTTCTGCGATTGTCATGTAAAAAAGGAAAACATTCTTGCAAAAAAATTTCATTTTTGCTATAATAGTCAGCATATCAAGGGAGTAGCTGACGGAAGTATCCGTTACAAGGTCGTCAATCCGAAAGAAATTTCCGGCCTTGTATGAAATAGCGAGACTTGTTTGAATAAAACAAGTCTCTTTTTGTGTTTTCAAAAAGGGACGAAAAGGAGAAAAACATGTCAACAGAACAAAAGCGCCAAGCTTTTTACACCCAAGATTCAGATGCTGTTTTGCGTGAGCTAGAGACAAGTGAGCAAGGCTTAACAACGAGTGAAGCAAGCAAGCGTTTGGAGCAATATGGACGAAATGAACTAGCAGAAGGTGAGAAACGCTCCCTTTTAGCGAAATTCCTAGATCAATTCAAAGATCTCATGATTATTATCTTGCTACTTGCAGCGATTTTATCAGTCGTAACATCAGGCGGTGAAGATATTGCAGATGCGATTATCATTCTTGCTGTTGTCATTATCAATGCGCTCTTTGGTGTCTATCAAGAAGGGAAAGCTGAAGAAGCAATCGACGCTCTGAAATCCATGTCTAGTCCTTCTGCGCATGTCTTACGTGATGGTCATGTGACAGAAATTGATTCAAAAGAATTGGTTCCAGGAGATATTGTGAGCCTTGAAGCGGGAGATGTCGTACCAGCTGATATGCGCTTATTGGAAGCAAATTCCTTAAAAATCGAAGAAGCTGCTTTGACTGGAGAATCCGTACCGGTTGAAAAAGATGTCCGTATGACAGTCGCAGAAGATGCCGGAATTGGTGACCGTGTCAATATGGCCTTTCAAAATTCCAATGTCACCTATGGTCGTGGACTTGGTGTGGTTGTAAATACAGGGATGTTTACCGAAGTTGGCCATATCGCAGGTATGCTTCAAGAAGCTGATGAGACAGATACACCACTCAAACAAAACTTGAACAATCTGTCTAAGGTTTTGACCTATGTGATTTTGGTCATTGCAGCCATTACCTTTGCTGTAGCCGTCTTTATTCGTGGTGAACATCCATTAACTGGTCTTTTGACCTCAGTTGCTCTTGCAGTTGCAGCCATTCCAGAAGGTTTGCCAGCTATTGTAACCATTGTCCTATCACTTGGCACACAAGTCCTTGCAAAGCGCAATTCGATTGTTCGGAAATTACCAGCGGTCGAAACACTTGGCTCAACAGAAATTATTGCGTCTGATAAGACGGGTACTCTTACCATGAACAAGATGACTGTTGAAAAAGTCTATTACAATGGTCAATTAGTGGATGCCAAAGAAACCATTGAAGCAGGACTAGATTTACCATTACTGGGTGCGGTTGTTCTGGCAAATGATACGAAGATTGATGCAGACGGTAAACTGATTGGGGATCCGACAGAAACTGCCTTTATCCAATATGCACTGGACAAAGCCTACGATGTAAAAGCATTCTTAACGCAATATCCACGTGTTGCTGAGTTACCATTTGACTCAGATCGGAAACTCATGTCGACGATTCATCCATTACCAGATGGAAAATTCTTCGTTGCCGTTAAAGGGGCGCCAGATCAGCTCTTACACCGTTCAACTAAAGTGGATATAGCAGGAGAAGTTAGTCCACTAACAGATGAAGTGGCTGCATCTATTAAGGCGAATAACTCTGAAATGGCGCATCAAGCACTTCGTGTTCTTGCAGGTGCCTATAAGATTATCGACAATATTCCAGAAGAATTGACAAGTGAGACACTTGAAACGGACTTAATCTTTACAGGTTTGATTGGGATGATTGACCCAGAACGTGCAGAAGCTGCAGAAGCTGTGCGTGTGGCAAAAGAAGCGGGTATCCGCCCAATCATGATTACAGGTGACCACCAAGATACAGCAGAAGCGATTGCTAAACGTCTTGGCATTATTGATGCCAATGATACGGAAGATCATGTCTTGACAGGGGCTGAATTGAACAACTTATCAGATGAAGAATTTCAAAAAGTGGTTGGTCAATACTCTGTTTATGCACGAGTTTCTCCTGAACATAAAGTACGTATCGTGAAAGCATGGCAGAACCAAGGAAAAGTCGTTGCCATGACAGGAGACGGTGTGAACGATGCGCCAGCTCTAAAAACAGCTGATATCGGTATCGGTATGGGAATTACAGGTACGGAAGTATCAAAAGGTGCCTCTGATATGGTCCTTGCAGATGATAACTTTGCAACCATTATCGTAGCTGTTGAAGAAGGACGGAAAGTCTTCTCCAATATCCAAAAAACCATTCAATACCTTCTTTCAGCCAATACGGCAGAAGTTTTGACCATTTTCCTTGCAACCCTCTTTGGTTGGGATGTGCTTCAGCCGGTTCATCTTTTGTGGATTAACTTGGTAACGGATACCTTCCCAGCGATTGCGCTTGGGGTCGAGCCAGCTGAACCGGGTGTCATGAGCCACAAACCTCGTGGACGCAAGTCAAGCTTCTTCTCAGGTGGTGTCATGAGCTCCATTATTTATCAAGGGATTTTACAAGGTGCTTTGGTTCTTGCGGTCTATGGTTATGCGATTGCAAATCCAGTCCATGTTGGTGATGTAAAAGCCATCCATGCTGATGCGCTGACAATGGCCTTTGCAACTCTTGGATTGATTCAGCTCTTCCATGCCTACAATGTGAAGTCTGTTTACCAATCCATCTTGACAGTTGGACCATTCAAGTCGAAGACCTTTAACTGGTCCATCCTTGTTTCCTTTATTCTCTTGGCAGCAACCATTGTTATTGAGCCATTAGAAGCCATTTTCCACGTGACTCATCTTGACTTGACCCAATGGGGTGTCGTCCTTATCGGAAGTTTCTCTATGATTATCATTGTAGAAATTGTTAAGTTCGTTCAACGGAAATTAGGGTTGGATAAGAACGCTATTTAGAAATGAGAGAATAGAAGCTGGGCAGAAAGTCTAGCTTCTATTTTTAAAGGTTCCTATTTGTCAAATTAAGTTAGACACGTTAAAACAACTCAGGAAACTGGGTGGGGATTTTATTCTATTTTTTATTGTTTTTTGAATTAAAAAAAGTCTATAATATAATATATTCAAAAAAATATATTAAGGAGACGTTGAGATGGCTTTACAAGGGGTTAAAAAGTTGCCGGTAATGCTTGATAATAAACAAGCATTACATTTGTATAAACGCTTAGCAAATGTTAATAAGATTTTAGGGAAATTAGATGCGGTACTTGAGTCGTCAATCGTCAATGCTTCGATACTGAGTTTGCTATCTTATAATGAGTCTGTGCAATCAACTAGAATAGAAGGTACACAAGTAACCTTTCATGAAATTATGGAAACAGCAAAAAGCGGTGCCAAGAATTGGCAACAGAGAGAGGTTTTTAACTACAAAAAAGCGATTGATTTTGGTCTTCAATCTATTAAAGAAGGGAACGTTATATCTACAAGACTTATTAAAGAGTTGCACAAACTGTTGATGTCTGATGAAGCTAGAGGTACCACGTCAAACGGTGGTGAGTTTAGAAAAATTCAAAATTTTATTGGGCCTGATAAAAATATAGAGAACGCTTCCTATATTCCGATAGGAGCAAATGAAATCGGCGAATATATGACCAATTTAGAATTTTTTATAAATGGAGAATTTCATTCTAGTTTAGAAACACAGGAAGAGCAAGAAGCCATTACTTTTGACAGCGATATTTTGCTGCGTATCGCAGTTGCTCACGCACAATTTGAATCAATCCATCCATTTTTTGATGGGAACGGTCGATTAGGACGTATTCTGATTGCTTTAATCTCTGTTCAGGAGGGATTGCTACATTATCCTATATTCTTTGTTAGCGAGGAATTAGAAAAGGAAAGAATTCGTTACTACAACGCCTTAAATGCAACAAGGGGCGATAGTCCTGATTGGAATATGTGGTTGAATTTGTTTTTAAATGCTAGTGAGCAGATGGCTAATACTATTTTAAAAAAGATTAATAATGTAGATGAACATGCTAGAAAGGGCTTGGCAGTGTGTAAAACACAAACTCAAAAAAATGTTTGGTTGAGCACCTTTACTTCTCCAGTGGCAACGGCAGCCCAACTTTCAGAGTTAACGGGTTACCATTCTGCGACAGTAAAAAAAGCGTTAGATTTCCTTGTTGGCAAAGGATTGTTGGACAAAGATAATGCAGCAAGAAGAAATATTCCTTACTACAATTACGACTTGCTTCGTGCCATCCAGAATCAGTAACCTTGGGGAGTGGGGCTCAATCGTGATTTCGTAGAAATCAATTGACCTCACTCCTTTCTAGGTTCAATCTAGACGCATCTAATGGATTCGTTTACTCCCACTCCAGGCGACGTTCGGCTAGAAGAAGTATTTTGCTAAAAACGCTATATTCTCAGAATAAGTTCTACCTTATTTTCTGTCCCAGTCTAACTTCTAGCTTCTTGCCACACCTAGAACCTACTTTGAGATTTTACAAAAACTTAAAAAATTCTTAGATATCAGTTGACATTTTATGCGAGTCATTTTATAATAGGTTATGGTACAAGATAATATAAGGAGTGAAATAATGAAGAAAAAATTATTCGTAACATTCGCAGCAGCAGCATTAGTTGCAGCTGTAGCACCAGCAGTCTTGGCAGAAGGTAACTACAGTTCAGACCTTCAACGTCACACTCAAAAAACTTATGTGACTTGGTCAGATATCGCTGCTCAAGCAGTAGCATATGTTGATGCTCATGAAGAAGATGTACAAGCACGTGTAGCACAAGACAACAACGTTGTTGCTGCACAAGCTGCTCTTAACGCTTTGAATGGTTACTCAGGTCATGACTACGAAGCTAAACGTGCACCTCTTGTAGCAGCTTTAGAAGCAGCTAAAGAACAAGCTCGTAACGATGTTCGTAACGCATTTATCGAAATGCAACAAAAGACTTTGTTGGCAGCTGCTAAAGCTGAAAGCCGTTACTGGGAAGAAGATGGCAAACACGCTAACTTGACAAACGAAGCACGTATTGCAGAAGACAAAGCAAACCAAAAAGGTGAAGCATACGATGCAGATAAAGCATCTTCTGAATTGGTAGGTGACAAAGCTCAACCAGAAATGAAACCTGAAGAAAAAGCTAAAGCTGAAGAAGCTGTTAAAAAAGCAGCTACTGAAGCTAAAAAAGCTGAAGCTGGTAAAAAAGCACTTCCAAAAACAAGTGCAGTAAAATAATAGTTATTTAGTATAGAAAATATTTTATAACTTGTACCATCTAGCTGCTGGAGTTATTTCAGTAGCTTTTTAAGTAGGAGAAAAAAATGGCAACGAAACGTGGAACTCGTAAAAAAACGAACAACTCTAATAAAGAAACGAAATTATTGAAATATCTCTTGATGGCGCTTGCTTTTGTTGTTGTGGCAGTCGGGGGAGTGTATGCGGCAATTGCGCTTAAGTCAGGCGTGTTGCAGCCGACAACTTCATCGTCTACACCACCTTCGTCAAGTGTAGCCGCCCCTGCTTACACGGTATCTGAGGAAGAAAAGAAGTACCTGACGGAACGTTTCAATGGTTTGAAAGCAACCAATCCTGAAACAGTAGGGTATATCTATATCCCAGGTACACAATTGGACGAGCCGATTGTTCAGACAGGAGACAATGCGACCTACCTAGATAAAACCTTTGAAGGAAATAACGAACCCTTGATGGGAACGGTCTTTATGGATACAGATAACAATAAAAACTTCACAGATTCCTTGACTTGGTTGTTTGGTCATGCACGTGGTAGTGCGGTACCAGACCATCGTATGTTTAATGATGTGAACTTTTATGATAGTCAAACCTATTTTGACGCCCATCCTTATGTAGTAGTAGAGACTCCTGAGAGAAAACGCTACTACGAGGCGATGTTCATGATTATCGTACCAGAAACGACAGCCTTTTATCGGACATCGTTTGAAAGCAAAGCAGATTTTAAAAAGCAATTAACAGATGTTGAAAAAGATGCTGTTACAAAAAGTAAAAACTTGAAGATTAACGAGAACGACAATTACCTCGTCCTATCAACTTGTCGCGAAGAGGATGATACCATTCGTGCCAACCTCTATGTACGCGAAATTCCAGATAGTGAATTATCAGACTTCCTTGCCCAACATGGTAGCCAGTTAGTCTATACACCGACAAGATAAGGATTGGACAAGCTGGACTTTCTGCCCAGTCTCGTTATGATGACAGCCGTATAAAATGGGGAGTGGGAGTAAACTAATCAACTGGATTAGTTTAGCCCGAACCTAGAAATAAGGGAGTAAGGGAAATCGATTTCTACGAAATCACGATTTTAGCCCACTCCCTTTTGATTTTGGCTGGACTATCATCGCTAATTCGTCCTTTTTTTGGTATAATGAGGTGAGAAATGCAATAAAGGAGTCAATCATGATTTTAATTACCGGTAGTAATGGGCAATTGGGCACAGAGCTTCGCCATTTATTAGATGAGCGTGGTGTTGAATATGTCGCAGCTGATGTAGCAGAAATGGACATCACCAATGCTGAAAAAGTCGCGGCCTTTTTTGAAGAAGTAAAACCAAGCATTGTCTATCACTGCGCAGCCTATACAGCAGTTGATATGGCAGAAGATGAAGGGAAGGAATTGAACTATGCCATCAACGTGACGGGTTCTGAAAATATCGCAAAGGCTGCTGAGCAATATGGAGCAACCTTGGTGTATATCTCAACAGACTATGTCTTCAATGGTGAGTTACCAGTAGGACAAGAGTGGCAAGTCGATGACAGACCAGATCCTCAGTCAGAATACGGTCGGACCAAGCGTTTGGGAGAAGAAGCGGTTGAGAAATACGCTCGTAAATTCTATACGGTGCGCACAGCTTGGGTATTTGGAAATTACGGAAAAAACTTCGTCTTTACCATGCAAAATTTGGCACAAACTCGCGATACCTTGACCGTTGTCAATGACCAGCACGGCCGCCCAACTTGGACGCGTACCTTGGCAGAATTTATGGTTCATATCGTAGAGACCAAGCAGGAATTTGGCTATTATCATTTGTCAAACGATGCTACAGAGGATACAACTTGGTTTGACTTTGCGACTGAGATTTTAAAAGATACTGATACCAAGGTAGTACCCGTTGATTCTAGCCAATTTCCAGCAAAAGCAAAACGACCATTTAACTCGACAATGAGCTTAGAAAAGGCAAAGGCAACAGGTTTTGTGATTCCAACCTGGCAAGAAGCCTTGGCAGCCTTTTATCAACAAGAAAAGAAATAAGGCGTTCTTGCTTTTTAGGCTTTACCCGAAGAATGGAATGGTTTGTACGATAAACAATGAAGGGGTGGGGTAGATTTACCTAGTCTCTTATAAATTTGTAGTCGGTGTATAAAAACTCCGTCCCAAGATGGATGTATTCATGCTCAAACTAGGTTATACTATAGTCAATCCAAATCATTTTTCATTATCTCCTTGAAGAGGCTGAGACAACCAGGATGAGCGCGTCGCGCTTATCCTGGTTGTCTCACTCCCTTTTTTGTGAAAAATAGTTGAGTCATTCGGGCAATATCGGTATCAACGTTTCTAGCCAATTCGACTGATTTGTCAAAGTAATGAAGACAATCGGACACCGTCCGCATGAAGAAAATGTAGTTTTCAGAAATCGTATTTTCAATTGCTGGTGTTGGTATTTAGAAAAATAAGACATAATGAAGTTGTTAATGAGAGAAAATGAACCATTTCTATTTCTTTCCAAAAAATCGATGAAATGATTTAAAAAAATTGCACTTATCAAACATTAGGATAGGTGCAATTTTTCATGCGTCTGTCGTGGACAATTGCCCTTTGAATGGATAGTGTGTAGGATTTATGGTATAATTATCTGATTATACTTTTTTAGAGTTAAGGATAAGATGAGACACATTTTTATTATTGGTAGCCGTGGGCTGCCGGCTAAATACGGTGGTTTCGAGACCTTTGTCGAACAATTGGTTACCCACCAAGAAAATAGGAAGATTCAATATCATGTGGCTTGTTTGTCAGACGAAACACACCATGTTCATACCCTTTATAAGGGAGCGGATTGTTTTACCATCAATCCACCCAAACTAGGACCAGCGCGCGTCATTGCCTATGATATGCTAGCGATTCGCTATGCGCTATCTCTCATTAAAAAGGAGCGAATCGAGCGGCCAGTTTTCTATATTTTGGGAAATACAATTGGTGCTTTCATTTCTCCATTTGCCCGCCAGATTCATGCTGTTGGAGGGACGCTGTTGGTGAACCCAGATGGATTGGAATGGAAACGGAGCAAATGGCCACGTCCTGTACAGCACTATCTCAAGTATTCAGAAAAGCTGATGACACGGCATGCAGATAGGATTGTTTCAGATAATGAAGGGATTGAGGACTATATTCAAACAACCTATCCATGGGCAAAGACGACCTGCATTGCCTATGGAACAGACCTAACTCCTACCACTCTGACGAGCGAAAGTTCAGAAGTACGAGCATTTTTTGAACGGTTTCAATTAGTAGAAAAGGGCTATTACTTGGTTGTAGGGCGCTTTGTACCTGAAAATAATTATGCGACGATTATTCGAGAATTTATGGCGACACAGACTGCTAGAAAATTAGTCATTATCTGTAATCATGAAGGGTCGTCTTACTTTGAGAAGTTGAAAGCAGAAACGCGATTTGATACCGATGAGCGCATCCTATTTGTCGGAACAGTCTACCAGCAGGAGTTGTTGAAATATATCCGCCAAGAAGCGCGTGCCTATCTGCATGGTCATGAGGTTGGTGGAACCAATCCAGGCTTACTAGAAGCACTTGCCCAAACCAATGAGAATCTGATTTTGGGAGTTGATTTTAACCAAAAAGTAGCGCTTGAAACTGCCCATTATTGGACAAAAAAAGAGGGGAATTTGGCTGATTTACTCCATCAGATAGATAGACAAGAGGAAAATCAAGAATTGGGACAGGCAGCAAAAGAACGAATGGCTTCTCACTACACTTGGGCAAAAATAGTTGACCAGTATGAGGACTTATTTTTATCATGAGAGTACATATTTTATTATCCACCTATAATGGTGAGAGATTTTTAAGAGAACAGATTGAGAGCATTCGTAGGCAAACGGTTTCTGATTGGACCTTGTTGATTCGAGATGATGGATCAAGCGATGGCACAAGGGACATTATCGAGGAATATTGCCAAAAAGATGAGCGAATTTCCTTCATCAATCCAGATGATACGACAAATCTTGGGGTAATAAACAGCTTTCATACCCTTTTGCAATATAAAGTAGCGGATTACTATTTCTTTAGTGATCAGGATGATGTGTGGTTGGAGCATAAATTAGAATGGCAATTAGAAGAAGCTCAGGCCTACCCAGCAGACAAGCCCTTGCTAGTGTACACCGATTTAAGCGTTGTCGGACAGGATTTGACGGTCATGCATGAAAGTATGATAAAAACGCAGTCGGACCATGCCAATACCCTTCTTGTTCAAGAATTAACAGAAAATACAGTCACAGGTGGTGTAGCCATGGTCAATCATACCTTGGCGGAACTTTGGACAGGACAAGAAGCGCATGCCTTATTGATGCACGATTGGTATTTAGCACTTGTCGCGGCAGCTCTAGGAAATCTCGTCTATATTGATCAACCAACCGAACTTTATCGCCAGCATGAAGCAAATGTACTGGGAGCTAGAACTCTTAAAAAACGAATGCACAATTGGATTCGACCTCATGTGCTATTTGCAAAATACTGGAAACTAATCAAGGACAGTCAAAGACAGGCTAGAAATCTCTTGGATTTGCCCTTGTCAGCCAAGGATAGAGAACTAGTCGAGAATTTTATAACGATTATGGATGTTCCCTTTATGGAACGACTCAAGCGTATACGAGTGTATGGTTATCGGAAAAATAAGGTCTTTCACACCCTTGTTTTTACCAGTCTCATCCTCACAAAATTTGCCTATAAGGAGTAAATGATGAATTTATTTCATAAAAAAAATGTGATTTTATTAAAAGAAATGGTCAAAACCGACTTTAAACTGCGTTATCAAGGGAGCTTGATTGGTCATTTATGGTCAATTTTGAAACCCCTTTTGCTATTTACCATTATGTATCTAGTATTTGTGCGGTTTTTGCGCTTCGATGATGGCACCCCTCATTATGCTGTGAGTTTGTTACTCGGTATGGTGACGTGGAATTTCTTTACAGAAGCCACTAATATGGGGATGATGTCCATCGTCTCTAGAGGAGACTTGCTTCGGAAGTTAAACTTTTCTAAATCTATCGTTGTTTTTTCTGCTATTGCAGGGGCAGCCATTAACTATGCGATTAACTTATTAGTCGTTTTCATCTTTGCGTTGATTAACGGAGTGGGTCTCTCCTATGGATTTTTAGTGATTCTTCCACTTTTTCTTGAGCTAGTTCTGTTAGCAGCAGGTATTGCCTTTATTTTAGCGACAGCTTTTGTAAAATATCGTGATATTGGCCCGATTTGGGAAGTTGTTTTGCAAGCAGGAATGTATGCAACACCAATCATTTATTCGCTGACCTTTATCTTGCAACGTGGACAAGAGAAGGTCGCTAAAATAATGATGTTAAATCCAATGGCACAAATCATTCAAGACCTACGTCACTTTATTGTTTATTCTGGCAGTTTACGTGGCTGGGATTTGTTTGGCAATCCTTGGATTGGTATTGTTCCCTATCTGTTACCGATAATCATTTTTATAGTAGGTTATACGATTTTTGATAAAAATTCTAAGAGATTTGCGGAGATTCTATAATGACAAAAACTATCGCTGTGAAAGTAGACCATGTCAGCAAGTATTTTAAATTACCGACAGAAGCCAGTCAAAGTTTACGAACGACCTTGGTGAATCGTTTTAAAGGTATTAAAGGCTATCAAGAGCAACATGTTTTAAAAGACATTTCGTTTGAAGTCGAAAAGGGCGATTTCTTTGGGATTCTTGGGCGGAATGGCTCTGGAAAATCGACACTGTTAAAAATCATTTCAGAAATCTATGTTCCTGAAAAGGGAAGTGTCACTATTGATGGCAAGCTGGTTTCCTTTATTGAATTAGGAGTTGGTTTCAATCCAGAATTGACCGGACGAGAAAATATCTATATGAATGGCGCCATGCTTGGATTTTCAACAGAAGAGGTTGATGCCATGTATGATGACATTGTGGACTTTGCGGAATTGCATGACTTTATGAACCAAAAATTGAAGAATTACTCAAGCGGTATGCAGGTTCGTCTAGCCTTTTCTGTGGCTATCAAAGCTCAAGGGGATATTTTAATTCTTGATGAAGTATTGGCTGTTGGGGACGAGGCCTTTCAGCGGAAATGTAATGACTACTTCATGGAACGCAAGAAAAGTGGCAAGACAACGATTCTCGTTACCCATGACATGGGTGCAGTTAAAAAATATTGCAACAAAGCAGTCCTCATCGAAGACGGATTGGTCAAAGCGATTGGGAATCCATTTGATGTGGCGAATCAGTATAGTTATGATAACATTCAAATGATTCACCATGAGTCAGAAGAAAGAGAGCAAATCGAAGTTGAAAAACAGGTACAGGTTGAAAACTTCCAGTTGCAACTCTTATCTAATCAGCAGATTACTCCTGGGGATCGAATTGAGTTTCAAATTGATTTTGATGTCTTAAAAGATATCGAGACCTATATTGCCCTATCTTTAACTGATATTGACCGTAATATTTGGATTTATAATGACAATTCACTTGATCACTTGATGTCAGGGAAAGGCCACAAGACAGTTCGTTATCAGTGTTCATTACCAAATGTTAATCATTTGAAATTAAAACTAGAAGTAACTGTTCGCAATACGACTGGGGGAATGTTAGCCTATTCAGATGTCACTCAGACGCCTATTATCATGGTGCAAAGAACAGATATTGCCTTAGATGACCGTTCTGCCCAAGATTCAGCCAGTGGCTTAATTCAGAGAAATGGAAGTTGGAGATTTGAAAAATGAAGCCTGTCATTTCAGTAGTTGTAACATGCTATAACCATGAACAATTCATCGAGGAATGTTTGAGAAGTCTATTTGCTCAAACCTATCCTCATATTGCACTATATGTCTATAATGACGGTTCTACTGATCAATCAGAACACGTCATTTTAAAAGTTTTGGAAGATTCTCCCTTTGAGGAGACATACTACGAATGCCATGAAAATTGTGGCTTGGTCAAAACTCGGAACAAAGCTTTAGATCATATAGCAGGCGACTTCGTACTTTTTGTTGATAGTGATGATTTTTTACCTACGAATTTCGTCGAGGAATTGGTCAATACCGCTGTGGAATCCGATGCTGATATTGTCTATACTTGTTTAAAAAACCCAGCCACTCAGGCAACGGTTATTGATATTCATGAGTACAATCTTGAGACACTATTCGTAGGGAACTATATTTCAGCCACCTCCTTAATCCGTAGAGAAACGATTGGCGAAATTCGCTATGACGAATACTTGAATTATAAGAAGTTAGAGGATTACGATTTCTATCTCAACCTGATCTTAAATAAGAGTGCAAAGCCTGTTCCCAATTACACGACTTTTTTAAATTATCGAATTCTGGAAAACTCGATGTCAGCAAGGAATAATCTTTTGAAGCACTATGTGGCCTATGTTTATATCCTTAACAAGTATCAGAGTCTTGCTACAACAGAAGTCGAACATGCGGTTAATATCCATTTTAATCAGAATCTTCAACGGACTTTTCTAGCTCAAAAAGTCACTATTTACATAGGAGATGAGGAAGGGAAATTCACCGAGGGGAATATGTTACAATTCCCACTGGAAGAGTTGGGGAATATCACTTTTGAGATTCCTGCAACAAGTAGCTATATTCGTATTGATTTATCTGAAATTCCTAGTTTCTATGAAGCCGTTACCTTGACAGAGCAAGAATCAGGGCAGAAACTCGTACCTATATTTACTAATGCGATTATTTTTAATCAGTCTTACTTATTTCCGAATCCAGACCCTCAAATATTGTATGAGATTTCAGAAGACTCTGAGAGAGTTTATAATCTACAGTATCAAGCGTATAAAGTGGAGAGTCTCCACTCAGAGGACTATGTTATTAAGATTTTAGCTCAGGCTTTATTAGATTCATCTAGCAAAGCCGAGGAAATAGAGCAGTGTAAATTAGATTTTGAACAGCAGAAACAGCAACTAGAAGAAATTACAGTTCAATACAATTCTGTTATTTCTTCCCGCCGGTGGACCATTCCTACTAAAATAATAAATTTCTTCAGGAGAAAACAATGAAACGATTACTAGTATATGTTCATTTTAATAAATATGATCATATCAGTCGCTATGTTCACTACCAATTAGAACAGATGAGACCATTATTTGAGAGGGTCATCTTTTTATCAAATAGCAAATTAAGTCCACAGGAAGTTGAAAAATTAGAAGCTAGAGATCTGATTGACACTTTTATTCAGCGTGAAAATAGCGGCTATGATTTTGCTGCCTGGAGAGATGGATTACAGTTTGTAGGGTTAGATAAGCTATCTATCTATGATTCTGTAACTGTTATGAATGATACCTGCTTCGGACCACTTTGGGATATGGCTCCAATATATGAAAAATATGAAAATGATAAGCAAGTAGATTTTTGGGGCATGACCAATCACCAAGGTATCAAAGCGGGAAATATTTATATTGATGAACATCTACAATCTTATTTTATATCTTTCAAAAAGAAGTTAATTCAATCCGAAGTATTTAAGAAGTTTTGGGAAAATGTCCAAGATTTTACAGATGTGCAAGATGTGATTGATAACTATGAAACAAAATATACAAAGAAATTTGTTGAAGCAGGATTTAACTATCAGTCAATCCTTGATACTCGACCGTTAAATAAAGATTTTTTTCATAGCAACTTTACCATCCATTATCCACATGTATTGTTGGATTATCAGGTTCCTTTTATTAAGATCAAAACGTTTGACTTGACTCAACATCTCTCTCCCTATGTGTTGCAGGCCATTGAACAGAGAACGAATTATCCTATTGAATTTATTTTATCGCACATGTCAGATATGAGTTTGCCGACTCCTTCTTATTTATTGGATAGAAAAGTTTTAAAAAAATGTGCTACAACGTATTCTAATACAAAGAAGGTTGCGGTTCATTTACATACTTTTTATGTGGATTTATTACAACTGTTTTTAGACCAATTTAGAGCATTTGATTTTTCTTATGATTTGTATCTTACGACAGATTCAGAGGAGAAGAAACATCAGATTGAAACAATATTGAGCGAAAATCAGATGGCAGGAAAAGTCTATCTAACAGGTAATCGCGGTCGAGATATTATTCCGATGTTAAAGTTGAAAGAGGAGCTGTCCTCGTATGATTATATCGGTCATTTTCATACCAAAAAATCTCCAGAATATCCATACTGGGTAGGCGATTCTTGGAGAGAAGAATTATTTCAAATGTTATTAAAACCGGCGGGGAGTATTTTAGCAAATTTAGAACAAGATAATCGTCTAGGACTGGTTATTGCGGATATTCCATCCTTTTTCCGCTATACAAAAATTGTCGATCCGTGGAATGAAAATAAATTTGCGGCAGGTATGAATGAACTGTGGGAAAAGATGGGATTGAATCGCACGATTGATTTTGATAAAATGAATACGTTTATCATGAGTTATGGAACCTTTATTTGGTTTAAATATGATGCTATAAAACCATTGTTTGATTTAGAATTATCCGGCGATGAGATACCAGCAGAACCAATTCCCCAACATACGATTTTGCATTCCATTGAACGCATTTTAGTCTATTTAGCTTGGGCACAGCGGTTTGACTATGCTATTTCAAGAAATGAGCTTTACCTAACTCCCTTTGTAGATAACACAGTGTTGAATATTCGTCCCGACACATTACCAAATACATATGTCAATTTTGATAATATTGGTGGAATTAAAGGAGCATTAAAGTATCTTTATCGTGGCCCAGGTAGTGCGATTAAGTATATTTTGAGGAGAATTTTAAGAAAGAATAGGAGATAAGATAATATGATAGACGATAAAGCTGTATTTGAGGTTTTCAGTAAACTAGTTAGAAAATACAAAAAAATTTTTTTGACAGTTTTGAAGTATCTATTTTCTACAATTGTAACGATTCTGTCTTTTGTGACAACAGGGGATATCTATTTTGTACTAGTTTCTTTGTGTGAGCTAACATTAATCTTTTGGCTATCAAACATTTTAGTTTCAAAGAACAAGTGGATAGGTTATTTAGTAAATAATATTCTAATCTTACTTTTTAATATAGAAATTCTGGTGCTTTGTTTCGGCAATAGTTTTGTAACTTTGACTATGGTTATGAATATTACTTCGTGGGAAGCATTAAAAGGAAGAAGCGATGTTTTTTTATTAGGAATCTTTTTATTATTATTTTTTAGCTTTCTTCCAATTAGATATGTGTCTCTCAGAAAGATCTTTTCCCAGAGAATCCCTAAATTTACCTTTTTCATAAATATTTTGCTAGTTTTTGCAGCATTAACTCCTATCTATTTCATAAGTCAACAGGAATTTTATGAACCGTTAGGTGGGGTATATTCTTTGGCTAAAAATGGTATAGATTATATAAAAATTTTAGATAAAACTCATCTACAATTAGATGAATCCCAGCAACAATTAAGTGAGAAGTTTTTCAATAAAGAAATTTCTGATTTTGTCAAAAAACCAGATAATTTACCTGAACATCCTAATGTGATTTTATTATTTACCGAGGGATTGTCGCAACATATTATTAATGATGAACGTAATGTTATGCCAAATCTTTATAGAATTCAGCAAGAGGCTTTACAATTTGATAATTATTATAATCATACTTTTGCTACCTATAAGGGTTTGATTGGACAATTGTATTCAGGATATCAATTGGATAATTCAGATTCTAATTACCTAGAATCTGTGCAGAGTATTTTAAAAATGGAAGATTATAAGACGTCATTTTTAAATACAGAGCCTAAGAACAAAGAGTTTACAGAATATCTAAAGAATTTTCAATTTGACAATTTTAAACAAGGTCAATTGACAGAAAATAAAGATATATTATCAGATGAAGATGCTTACAATCAATTATTTCAGTTATTATCAGAACAGTCGGATTCTTCTCCGTTTTTAATTACGATGTATACATTTGGTACTCATGTAGGCATGGATTCTTTTGACAGGAACTATGGTGATGGATCTAATCACGTACTAAATAGATTTTTTGATTTAGATAATCAATTTGGAAGATTTATAGAAAAGTTTAAAGAGAGTGAGTGGTCAAATAATACTATTATTATTTTTACAACAGATCACGCAACGTATGTAGACGATGAATACAAGCAGGCATTTCCAGATTTTAGTAGATCGCTTGGTCATGTAGACAAGATCCCTTTATTTTTTTACTATAAAGGAATTGAGCCCCAAAAAATCGATGTAGCAGGTAGAAACTCAATCAATCTTGCGCCAACAATTTTGGACTATATTGATGTATCGCAACCAAATCATTTCTTAGGTCGTTCTTTATTTTCTCAAGCGGATGACTCTAATGTTTTTGAAACAACATTTATTTCAGGTGTCGATTATTATTCTACGTTAAATGGAAATATTACAACTTTTAGCGAACAGCAATTATCGGATTTAGAAACTAGAGTTGTAGATTATTATTCTGCTTCTCGATATCCATAACATTAACTATAATAAATGGAGTTAATATAAATATATAGGAGGAAAAATGAAGCGTTCAGATTTATTAATTATCATTCCAGCATATAATGAGAGCGGAAATTTGCACAAAACAGTTGGAATGATAAAAGAAGAAGCAGAGGAATTTGATTACGTGATTATCAATGATTGTTCCACTGATGATACTCTAGAGATATGTCGAGAAAGTCTCTATAATGTTATCGATTTACCAATCAATTTAGGCATTGGAGGAGCTGTTCAAACTGGTTATAAATATGCCTTGGAAAGAGGTTATAAATATGCTGTACAAATTGATGGTGATGGCCAACATAATCCAAGGTATATTAAAGCTATGCTTGAGCTACTACGAGAAAATGCTTTGGACATGGTGATAGGTTCTAGATTTATTGAAAAAGAGGGCTTTCAATCTTCTCTTTCTCGTAGAATAGGGATTTCATTTTTAGAAAAATTAATTAAACTATTGACGAAGAAAAAGATTACAGATCCTACTTCTGGATTGCGTTTGGTGAATGAAAAGATTATTAAATTGTTTGCTGATCATTATCCTACTGATTATCCTGAGCCAGAAACAATTGTCGCATTATTAGAATCAGGTTTTACTATAAAAGAAATTCCAGTGGTAATGAATAGCCGAGAGCATGGAACGTCGTCAATAACATTAAATAGGTCAATCTACTATATGATAAAAGTTTCTATGGCTATGCTCATTGCAAAGTTAAATGGAGGATATAGAAGTTATGATTAAAATATGGGTAACATTATTAGATGTTCTATTTCTTTTTTATTTAGTACGTATGGTAGTAAAAAAAGATATAGAAATGAAGAATGCCTTTTCTTGGATATTATTATCACTCTTATCTCTTCCTCTCGTATGGTTCCCTCCTATTTTAGAGGTTTCATCAAATTTACTAGGAGTAGAAGTTCCTAGTAATTTGATATTTTTTATTAGTATCTTTTTCTTGATTTGTTTAGTTTTTTCTTTAACCTGTATTATCTCAAAACAATCTATTCAAATTAGAAAACTAGCTCAAAAGATGGCATTAGAGAATAAAAATGAAAAATAGAGTGAATGCTAAGTCCGTTTATATTTGGAATTTATTAGGTAATATATCTGCTGCATCAGTGTCTGTCATTTACTTACTAATTGTGACACGTTTATCAAGTTCTGAAGTGGCGGATGATTTTAGCTTATCTTACTCAATAGGTAATTTATGGGTCATTATAGGTCTTTTCCAGATTAGAAATTTTCAAGGGACAGATGTCAACCATAGATACAATTTTAATCAGTATTTTCTTGCTCGTATGATTACTTCTGTACTCATGTTTTTGACACTTATTCCTTATTTATTGATTAATGGATATGAATGGCTATCAGATTCTTTTCATATAGCAATTTTTATCATACTATACCGTTTATCTGATGTTTTTTCGGATTTATGTCAAGGGCAGTTTCAAAAATATGAGCGATTGGATATTGCTGGTAAATATATGACTTATCGCTATATTATAAGCGTTGGATCATTATATATGTGTCTCCTTCTGTCTAAGTCTTTATTGCTTTCCTTTATTGTAGTATCTTTTTTTAATTTTATCTTTTTTATCTTATTTGATTTAAGAACAAGTTTATTTTTTGAACCTTTAAATATTTTTAGTCTCTTTAAAATTTCTACAGCTAACTATGCATTAAAAATTTTAAAAGAATGTTTCCCGTTGTTTATTAATGGATTTTTGATTAATATTATTTTTAATGAGCCTAAGTTAGCAATTGAGAGAGGAATGAGATTAGGTGTTTTACCGGAAGGTATGCAGAGAAATTACAATATTCTTTTTATGCCAGTATTTTTTATGAGTTTAATTATCTTAGTAATTCGTCCATTGATTACGCAGATGGCAATTTTATGGAGTGAAAAAAAATATCATTCATTCAATAAAATATTTCGAAAGATTATTCTCTTGCTGTTTGTAGTGGGGTTGTTTATTTCGATTGCTGCCTATATTATTGGAGTAGATGTTTTAAGTCTAGTTTTTGCAGTGAATTTGAGTTCCGAGCGACTTTCATTAGGAATACTTGTTTTGTCTGGAGTACTGTATTCTTTTGGAGTAATTATAGAAAATATCCTAACGATTTTTAGAAGACAGCATATTCTACCTATTGTTTTTATTATTTTGTTAGTTTTGTCTAAATTATTAACCGATAGATTTATTTATACAGGTGGTATTTTAGGTGCGAGTATTTGCTTTTGCATTCTGATGTTTACGTATGCTTTGTGTAGCTGGATTCTTTATATGCTGGTTAGAAAGAAATATAAAAACAAGGGAGATGAGTATGTTAAAAACGTGTAGTATTTTTTTAAAAATAGAAGAGAGTTGGCAAGGGAAATTAGTTGTGCTGTTTTTAGCGATTAGTTTTTCACTTTCTCTTTTTTCAGTTTTTATGAGAATGCCTGCTTCTTGGCCAGATGAACAAATTCATTATTATAGAGCCATACAATTATCTCAGGGTAATATTTTAGAAAAATCAGTAGATTCAGTGGATAGATATGGAGGAAATGTTTCGATATCACAAGCTGAATTTATGGATGAAGATTTTGACTTGATTGCTAATCCTAATGGAGAATCCTATTTTGGTTTACAGTGGATAAAACGCCAACAATCTTTGGAATTTAGCGACCAGTCGGTATTTAAAGAAACAACAAGTGCTGTTCCTTATAATCCTCTCATATATTCTCCTTACTATTTACCTTTATGGATTGGTAGACTGTTCCAATTATCTCCAGTTGCAGAGTTTATTTTTGTTAGGATTGGAGGCTTATTATTTGCTTATATTGTTTTATTATATGCTATTCGTTCTTTGCCATTTAGTAAGTTGACACTTGCTGGTTTTACACTGCATCCTACCCTTTTTGTTGGTTTTAGTGCGATTACAGCGGATACTTTTACAAATGTTATTGTTATTCTATTTATTTCGTATATGGTGAAAATAATATATAGTTCTCTGAAACAGATTCAAGTAAGAAAGTCTGATGTAGTTAAGTTTTCAATAATCATATTGTTATTATCAGTTGCTAAAATACCTGCTTTCTTTATTCTTTTGTCTGTATTTCCACTGATATACTTTTTAAGAATTCAAAAACTGATTACTAAAAAACAATTAATTTATTTGTTAATTGCGACATTCCTATCAATTTTATTCGTATTTGCGTGGATTATGGCTGTTCGACATATAAATACAGGAGCATATTTTGGACGTAATACAGATATGAAACAGCAACTCCATTATATTATTTCAAACATTCCTCAGTTTATAAAAATATATCTTTTTGCTCTCATATCTTATGATTATACAAGTATGCAGCTTGGGTATGCCAATAATCCTATTTTTCAAAGTATACCTAATGTATATATAACTCTTTATATTGCAGGTTTAATTTTTACAACTTTTATTCAGGACAAACATTATACGTTTATGAAGGAAAATAGATTATTATCACTAGTACAATTTAGTAAGATTATTTCTTTTGTGGGAATAGTTACAGCTACCTTTCTCATTTTATATTTGCAGTTTTCCATAGTAGGTTCAAGTGTTATAGAAGGAGTTCAACCTAGGTACTTTTTACCATATTTTTTATTACTTCTTACTTATATTCCTAGAAAGTATATTTTCGATTCAAAAGTTTATCAATACGCTATGGTATTACTAATCTTACCAGCCAGTTTTTACCTATTGTGTATGATAGCTCAAATTTTGTAACTTATAAAATAAATATTTATGAATCGTATTGGATCAAATTTTAGAGTAGCAGCTAATGTAGTTGTATGAAGAATCTACTTGGATTTTAGAATAGGTATATGCAAAGGGAGTGAAGCTGAAATTGATTTTGTAATCCTAGGGTTGACTAGGTTTGTAGAGTGTTGATTTATTGACGTTTTATACACCTAGTCAACTAATACATCAAACTGATTAAACTATAAAATTTATTGGTTTTGGTGCTTTTTGCCCAGTCTCTTTTTTAATTTTATGGTATACTATATAGTAGGAGGGCGATATGATTAAGATATTTGGTCGTGTAAGATATCATTGGCAACCAGAGTTATCCTGGTCGATTATTTATTGGTCATTGACGATTACTCCGGCATTTATTGCCTTGTCCCTTGTACTTGAGCGGGCTCGTATTTCAAACACCATTATTCAATTATTTTTACTGGTGATTATCATGTTTGGCATTGGTTGGCACCGCTATTTTGTTATTGATGACGAGTACTTAAAAATTGCGTCAGCTAATCCGATTACATCAAAAAAAATACAGATCGCAACCATTTCTAAAATAGAGGTGACGTATCTGTTCATTAAGATATTTTCGGATGATATGCCAAGTGGGCAGGTATACTATATTCGTAAGTGGCCTAAAAAATACTTTATCAATGCTTTGGCCTTAAATACTCACTTTCAAGGTGAAATTGTTTTAACGGATCATCTTGTTACTCAGGATTATTTTGAGGAGTATTATGCAGAGCATACGCGAAAGTCAGTCTGATGTGATGGCTTTGGTGGGGCAGGATTTGACTGCTTGGAGAATAGCTGGTTCATCAGGATAAATGGCGCTGTCTTCATCGGTATGAGCAAGGAGGACAATTCCTTCATCGTCATAGTCAAATATGTCAGAATAGGTTTGGCATAGACCACAGGCGATACATTTTTCTGGATATAGTTTTATTTTCATAGTATTATTGTAATGAGATTTTATAAAAAAAACAAGGAGAAAGATTGATATGTCACAAGAACCATGGAACGAAGAAATTTATGAAGGTGCAGATGAGAGCAGAAGAAGTCGCTCGAGTCGAGGAAAGTCAAATTCGATGTTCTTCACGATTTTAGGAATTGTATTTGTGATTATTGTTTTGCTGATTACGGTGATTGGCATCTACCTCTCTAGTGGAGGAAGCAAGACAGATTCTACAAAAGAGTTTTACAATACTAGCAGTCAGAGTAAGGCAGATGGATCTGCAACTAGCACAAGCAGTTCAAGCTCAACAAGTTCATCATCGACCTCAAGCTCTACGTCGACAGAAGAGTCAACGGAGCAGTCGTCAACTACTTCAAGTTCTAGCGCAACTGAGGGAACTACTTTATCCGTTCAAGCTGGTGAAGGAGAGGCTTCAATTGCGGAGCGCGCAGGAATTTCAATTGCTGAACTAGAGCGCTTGAACCCAGATAAGTTGACTGGTCCTGGTGGCACTTGGTGGGCAAACCCAGGTGATATTGTAAAAATTAAATAAGAGGAATTATGAAATCAATTCAAATCGCCATAGATGGCCCTGCTTCAAGTGGAAAAAGCACCGTTGCAAAGATTATCGCAAAAGCCTTTGATTATACTTATTTGGATACAGGAGCGATGTATCGTGCAGTTACTTACTTAGCTCTCCGTCACCAATTAACCCAAGAAGATACAGCAGAAATTCTTTCTTTGTTGGAGGAGTATCCGATTGCTTTTGGACGAAATAAAGCTGGGGAGCAGCTGGTATTTGTCGGAGATGTTGATGTTACACATGCTATTCGAGAAAATGATGTCACCAATAACGTTTCTTGGGTATCTGCTCTTGCCCCAATTCGTAAGAAATTGGTTGATTTGCAACGCAAGATTGCCGCTCAAGGTGGCATTGTGATGGATGGTCGTGATATTGGGACTGTTGTCCTTCCAGAAGCAGAATTAAAAATCTTCTTAATTGCTTCAGTAGAGGAAAGAGCCTTACGCCGCTTTAGGGAAAATCAGGAAAAAGGTATTCCGACTGATCTAGAACGCTTGAAAGAAGAAATCGCTCTTCGAGATCATAAAGATAGTACGAGAGCTGTCTCCCCTCTGAAAGCGGCAGATGATGCCATTACATTTGATACGACAGGGGTGTCGATTGAGGGTGTGGTTGAATTTATTTCAGAAAAAGCAAAAGAAATTCTTGACAAGTAGAACAGATGATGCTATACTATATGCATTGGGAAAAGCAGAAGTGAGAACTTCTCGCCTTGCGACTAACGTTGTCTGGCTCTACGTATTAAGTTTTCTTCGGAAAGATAATGATGTAGTGACGGACTTGTATGTTAGCAAGTCCGTTTCACTTTTCTCGAAAAAATTAAAATGAGGTGAAAGCCATAGCAAAGCAAGATTTGTTCATCAATGATGAAATTCGTGTGCGTGAAGTTCGTCTTATCGGTCTCGAGGGTGAACAGTTAGGAATTAAACAACTCAACGAAGCCCAAGCGATAGCTGATAGTGCTAACGTTGATTTAGTGTTGATTCAACCGCAAGCTAAACCACCTGTTGCGAAAATTATGGACTATGGTAAGTTCAAATTTGAGTATCAGAAAAAACAAAAAGAGCAACGCAAAAAACAAAGCGTTGTGACGGTCAAGGAAGTACGTCTTAGTCCGACTATTGATAAGGGAGACTTTGATACAAAACTTCGTAATGCCCGTAAATTCCTTGAAAAAGGAAATAAAGTGAAAGTATCAATCCGTTTTAAAGGACGGATGATTACTCACAAGGAAGTTGGGGCAAAAGTCTTGGCAGAATTTGCTGAAGCAACGCAAGATATTGCGATTATTGAGCAAAGAGCTAAGATGGATGGACGTCAGATGTTCATGCAGCTTGCACCAGCTTCAGAGAAAAAATAGGCTTACTAAGCAAAAGGAGAATTAAAATGCCAAAACAAAAAACTCACCGCGCATCAGCTAAACGTTTCAAACGTACAGGTTCTGGTGGATTGAAACGCTTCCGCGCTTATACTTCACACCGTTTCCACGGAAAAACTAAAAAACAACGTCGTCACCTTCGCAAAGCAGCAATGGTACATTCAGGTGACTTCAAACGTATCAAAGCAATGCTTACAGGACTTAAATAAGTCGAACTACTAGAAATTAGAGAATTATTCGGAGGAAAATTAAATGGCACGTGTTAAAGGTGGCGTTGTATCACGCAAACGCCGTAAACGTATTTTAAAATTAGCTAAAGGTTACTATGGTGCAAAACACATCTTGTTCCGTACTGCAAAAGAACAAGTAATGAACTCTTACTACTATGCATACCGTGACCGTCGTCAGAAAAAACGTGATTTCCGTAAATTGTGGATCACTCGTATCAACGCGGCAGCTCGCATGAATGGTTTGTCATACTCACAATTGATGCATGGTTTGAAATTGGCTGAAATTGAAGTAAACCGTAAAATGTTGGCTGACCTTGCTGTAAATGACGCAGCTGCTTTCACAGCACTTGCAGATGCAGCAAAAGCTAAACTCGGTAAATAATGAAAAAGGATGGGAGGAATCTCATCTTTTTTTGCGGAAATAGGAGGAAGACAGATGATCCGCTGGATATTTTTTGATGTAGGGTCGACTTTGGTAGATGAAACAGTCTCTTATCAGCGATTTGCAAATGAGTGTGCACTGGTTTTACGAGATCATGGAAAGCAGGTGTCTGCGGCAGAATTTTTAGAAAAAATGAAAGAGATGGCAGCACTTGGAGAAGCCCCTATCAGAAGTGCCTGGTCTTGGTATGGTTTGCCAGCCAGTCTACGTCCTAGATGGAAGCATGTGGATGAGATACTCTATCCAGATGTCATTCCGACTTTGAACTATCTTAGCCAGTTCTATCACTTGGGGATTATTGCTAATCAAGGACGAGGCTTAGAGGAGCGATTGGAAGCATTTGGGATTCGTCATTTCTTTGATATCATTGTCTGTTCGGAAGAAGTTGGTTACAAAAAACCTGACCGAGCGATTTTTGATGTTGCTTTAAAACAAGTTGCGACTCCAGCAGAAGAATGTATCTACATCGGAGATCGTATGGACAATGATATTCTGCCCGCAAAGGCAGCTGGAATGCGAACGATACATCTTTTACAAGGAATGGGTCCACATGACTGTCCAAATACAACACTAGAAAGTGATGTCACCATTCAGCAGTTGAGTGAGTTGGATAAACTACTATAAAAATAAAGCTGGAGCAAAAAGCAGCCAGCCTTATTTTATGGTTTAGACAGTTGGATTGGGGAAAGTGATTTATACTTACAGACTGTCCCTGTTTTCCTTATGCAAATGTGACAGCAACGGCTTCTGGTACGATAAAATCAGAAGATAGGTTGGTTAGTTTTCCAGTTTCACTATCGCGATGAAAGATACTAACATTATCGGAATCTTGGTGGGCGACAATGATGAAACGATTGTCAGGACTCAAGATAAAATCACGTGGTGTTTTGCCAAGACTTGGTACGATTTCAACCAACTCAAGGCTAGCATCGCCAAGCACCTTGTAAACAGCAATCGAATCATGTCCACGGTTGGATCCGTAAAGGAATTTTCCATCAGATGAGAGGCGGATGGCTGCTGTCCCATTAAAGTCTGTGTAGTCACTCGGCAAGGTGGAAATGGTCTGCATAAGCTCAAATTCTCCCAGTCCGTCATAGATGAGGACTTCAATGGTGGAGTTCAATTCACAGATCAGATAGGCAATCTTCGCTGTTGGATGGAAGGTAATGTGACGTGGACCAGCTCCTGGTGTTGCCTGATATCGGGCGAGAGGGGCAAGCTTACCTTGGTCAGAGACGGTGTAGGTGACGACTTCGTCTAGTCCTAAATCGCAGGTAACGAGATAATTGTCAGGAGTCAAATCAGCGAAATGAACGTGAGCACTAGCTTGGTTTGGGTGTGGCTCAGAACCCTCGTGTTGTTGGCAATCGGCTAATGCGAGTCCGCCGTTTTCTAAGCGTTTATAGACAAGCACTTGTCCTTTATGGTAGTTGGCGCCGTAGACAAGCTGACGCTTATCATCTACAGATACATAGCAGTGGGGGGCGCCTTCTTCAACTGCATGATTGATGAGTCCCAAGTTTGGTGTAAATGCAGCCAATCCTCCTTGGGAATCTTCGGCACCAACTGTGTAGAGAAAGTGATCGTTTGAAAAGGCTAGATAGGTCGGATTTGGCTCAGACGCAATTAAGCGGCGATTACTTAATTCTCCTGTTTCTGCATTAAAATCTACAGCGTAGATCCCCTCAGAAGCTCGTTTTGTGTAAGTTCCAAAATAAAGTGTCATCATTCATTCCTCACATTTCATATTCTAGTATGTCAAATTATACCATATTTTTAAAAGAAAGTCCCTCCAATCCATGATTTCTAACACACGAAAATAGGGGATACGTGGTATAATAGAGAAAAATACATGAAAGAGGTGCACTATGGACGAACAGAAGCAAAAGTTTTCAACTTCTTGGTTTTTTAAATGGTTTGTCAACAATCAGGCTGTGACATTTTTCCTCGTTACCCTGTTGGTTTTACTAACCATTTTGGTTTTGACAAAGATTAGTTTTATTTTTAGCCCAATTGGTAGTTTCCTAGAAATTATTCTCCTTCCGATGTTGTTGACAGGATTGCTCTATTATTTGCTCAATCCCATTGTTGATATCTTGGAGAAATACAAGGTATCACGAACAGTTGCGATTGGGATTCTCTTTGTCATAATCGCCTTTCTCTTGGTCTGGGGCTTGGCTGTTGCCATTCCAAGTATCCAGAAACAGGTAGTGAGTTTTGCTAGGAATCTTCCAGTCTATATTCAAGACATTGAGTCACAGGTGACAGCCCTATTACAGGATGATCGGTTTGAGCAGTTTCGACCAACGGCATTGGACATGTTAGAAAATGTCAACAGCCATATTATTTCCTTTGCGCAAAAGTTATCATCTAGTGCGGTTGATTGGGCCAAGGAATTGATTAGTGCAACCTCACAAGTAGTTGTAGCGGTCTTGATTATGCCCTTTATTCTCTTTTACCTCTTGCGGGACGGGCAACACCTCAAGGCCCATATTACCAAATATTTGCCGACCAAATGGCGGACATCAATCGGCAATGTCTTGACGGATGTCAACAGTCAATTGTCTAATTATGTACGTGGTCAAGTGACAGTTGCAGCTATTGTTGCCTTGATGTTTTCGATTATGTTTACCGTTATTGGACTGAGCTATCCGATTACTTTGGGAATCGTAGCCGGTTTCTTAAACTTAATTCCTTATCTGGGATCTTTTCTTGCCATGATTCCTGCACTTATCCTTGGAGCTATTGCAGGGCCTTTCATGCTGATTAAGGTGGTCATCGTCTTTGCGGTGGAGCAGACAATTGAGGGACGGTTTGTAACGCCACTGATTATTGGTAGTTCATTGAACATTCATCCGATTACCATTTTATTTGTCCTCTTAACGGCTGGTCAGATGTTTGGTGTCGGAGGTGTCTTGCTAGGAATCCCAATTTATGCCTCTATCAAGGTTATCTTGAAAGCAATCTTTGAATGGTATAAGGAGTATAGTGATTTGTATGAACCAGAAACAGAAGTAATTGAGGAAATGAATGACAAATAGTGAAAAAATGCTCGTCTGCCTTGAGCAGCAAGACTTACCAAAGGCCATGAAATATTTTCAACGTGCCTTAGAGACAGATGAGGATGAGTTGCTGTTGGAGTTAGCAGCCTATCTGGAAAGTATTGGTTTTTTACCACAGGCAAAAGAGATTTATCTACATTTGCAAGCGGCTTATCCTGAATTAGCCATTCAGCTAGCTCAAATTGCTAATGAAGATGGCTTGGTAGAAGAAGCCTTTGGCTATTTGGAGACGATTGACAGGACTAGTCCTTCTTATGTAGAGGCCTTGCTTGTAAAGGCAGATTTATACCAATCAGAAGGTCTTGCTGATGTGGCAAGAGAAAAACTCTTGGAAGCTAGTCAGTTATCAGCTGATCCGGTCATTTTATTTGGACTGGCAGAGTTAGATATGGAATTACAAGAGTATAAAGAAGCGATTCAGTACTATGCCCAACTGGACAATCGTGAAATCTATGACTGGACAGGTGTATCGACTTACCAGCGGATTGGTCTTGCCTATGCTAGTCTTGGAAAGTTTGAAGTAGCGATTGACTACTTGGAAAAGGCAGTCGAGTTAGCCTATGATGACCAGACAGTTTTTGAGTTGGCTACGTTATTGTTAGACCGTGAGGATTATCAGAAATCTGCACTTTATTTCAAACAGCTTGATACCATGAATCCAGAATTTGAAGGCTACGAATATGCGTATGCCCAAGCCCTTCATGGAGAGCATAAGTTGGCAGAAGCAAGAGAAATGGTTGCAAAAGCTCTAGCCAAAAACGAATATGACCCAACTCTTCTTTTATTAGCTTCTCAGTATGCTTATGAGGACCACGATGTGCAGGCGGCGGAAGCCTATCTCTTACAGGCTAAGACAGATAGTGAGGATGAAAATGAAGTAGTTCTTCGCTTGACCAACCTTTATTTGGAGCAAGAACGCTATGAGGAAGCTGTCAGTCTGTACTCGGAAGAATTGGACCATGTCCTAGCCATTTGGAATATTGCAAAAGCCTATCAAGCCTTAGAAAGAGATGACGAAGCGCTTGCCCTCTTTGAGCAATTAGAGCAGGACTTGGCTGAAAATCCTGAATTTTTAGCAGATTACGTTGAGCTTTTGCGGCAGATTGGTCAGTTAGACAAGGCGAAACACATGGCAGGCCGTTATCTTCAGTTGGTACCAGATGACTTGGTCATGCAGGAATTTTATAATCAGGGATAAGGAATGGAAGCAAATAAATTATTTCAGTATAATACACTAGGTGCCTTAATGGCAGGTCTGTACGGCGGTTCTTTGACTGTTGGAGAATTGCTAGAACACGGTGATTTGGGGCTTGGAACGCTAGATTCCATTGACGGAGAATTGATTGTACTGGACGGAAAAGCCTATCAAGCCAAAGGTTCTGGGAATCAGCCAGAAGTGGTCGAAGTGTCGCATGATGTCAAGGTGCCTTATGCAGCGGTGATTTTTCATCAAGCAGAAGTAATCTTTAAGCAACGTTTTGAAATGACTGACCAGGAATTACAGGCACGAATCGAATCCTACTATGACGGTGAAAATCTTTTTCGCTCGATAAAAATCCGTGGGCATTTTTCAAAAATGCATGTCCGAATGATTCCCAAATCTTCTTCAGATATGAAATTTGCAGATGTCGCAACGCATCAACCAGAATACACCGCAGAAGATATTTCAGGAACGATTGTTGGGATTTGGACACCTGAAATTTTTCATGGGGTGAGCGTAGCAGGTTATCATCTGCACTTTATCTCAGATGACCACAGCTTTGGTGGACATGTCATGGACTATGTCATCAGCCAAGGTTTTGTAGAAGTAGGGGCGGTCGATCAGCTAGACCAACGCTTTCCTGTCCAAGATCGCCAATTCCTCTTTGCTAAATTTAATGCCAAAGAAGTACGTGAAGATATTGACAAGGCGGAGTAATTATTTTACACTTATTTTAGTTTAGGCTACTGAAATAGGTATTTTTGTCAGAATTAACAGCGTTTGCATAAAGTGATATGCTAAATTTGTTATAACATAATGCTTTTCCTAGGAGGTGTTCGTATGAAAATTGGATTGTGCCTCTATGACCAATGTTCTATTCAAGAAATCAGTTTGTTGATTTCCATACTGTCCTTAGATTTTGGTCAGAAAATTGATTATCTAGCAAGTGAACAAGCGGTCGTTCAGAGTGAGGAAGGGCTCTTGGTCATGCCGACACATTCTTTTGATGAAGTCAATCCTTTGGACTACGATTGTCTGATGTTAACAGGAACCATGAATCCTCTGAAAAGTCTTTATGATGAGCGCTTGATTGGATTTTTGAGAGAAATTGATACGGGAAAAAACTTACTCGCAGCGATCTCATCATCTGTCATGTTTATTGCAAAAGCAGGGATTCTGAAGGGGAAAGACTATACGGGCGGCTTATTTATGGACTTTGTCCATCATTTTGATTTTCTTGATGAAGAGCATTTCAAGCCATGTCCAGTATTGGTGTCAGATGGGGTCATTACAGGTATGGCGTTTGGTACACGGAAATTTGCGATTGCTGTTCTTCGTGGTCTCGGTTTCGAAGTACCAGATACATGTGGAATCTTACCAGAAGATGACTATACTGAGGAAGAACTGCGATTTTACTTTTCTCCAGAAATATGGCAGGAAGTTTTAGCAGATATTCAGCGATATGAAGCAAAAAGAGGTTAAAAACCTCTTTTTTGTATAAGTATTTGCAACTCTCATACAGAAAGCGTATAATCAAATTGTAAGCACCACCTACGGAGATGTATGGCTAAGGAAGGGTAAATAATGATGAGAGAAAATAAATTATTTTGGAGGGTATGTTTTGTATTTCTAGTGGGAATCCTTTCTGTTTTGATAATACCTCTATTATTCAAGATTATCTTCAGCTAGTTTTCTTAGTGTTACATGATTGCCTACTATATCGTAATGGTGGATTCAATATAAATTGATCCACCATTTTGTATGTTTAAATTCTAATGAAGACTTAATTTATTATTTTAGTTCATTGAAAAACCTCTTTGAGAAGAAATACTCTATTTGGAGGAAATCTATTGGTGTCTGAGAGCCTTCTAAAGTTGAGAGGGCTATATAGAAAAAAACTAGAGGTGAAACTAGAGGGCTTAGAGAGCGAGTATACCCGACTTAAAAAGAAAAATATATCTTTTTAATCATACAATTTTTCTTCCGTATGAGAAATACAGCTCTTTTCCTCGTCCCAGTAGTGGATACGCTCAAAGGAGCCTTTGCGCCAGTAGAGGGGCAGTCGTTCACGAATATCATCTTGCATGTCCAGATGGTCAAGTTGGTCAATCGACCACCACTTGGGTGTCCCTTCAGGCGATTCGCTCAAGACCTCGCCCTCAAAATCCTCACAGAGAAAGTCGTAGTAGACATAGCGCTCATTTCCGATAGGATTGGTAAAGCCAGAGATACCTTTTAGCTGTAAGTTGAGAACGGTAAGACCCGTTTCCTCCTTGACTTCACGCACGGCCGCTTCAAAGAAACTTTCTGGGAATTCAACCTTGCCCCCTGGCTGAATCCAGCCCTTAAAATCATCATGTTGGCGGTCCAATAGCAGAATTTGATTGCCTTTTTTGATACATACATTGACATAATTTTTAATGGTTTCGCGCATTTTGCCCTCCTTTCTGTCGTGAGGAGAAGTTATTGTTTCATGGCTTTAATCTTGGCTTCATCAGGTGTGACACGGAGCGTCTTTTGACCACGATAGGTCACAAATCCCGGCTTTCCACCAGTTGGCTTGTGCAATTTTTTGGCCTCAATCATATCGACTTGGACTAGATTGGAGTAGCGAGATTTGGAGAAATAGGCTGCCAATTCTGCCGCATCTGTCTTAACTTCGTCACTTGGGTTAAGGTTATCCGTGATAATGACATGACTTCCTGGGATGTCTTTGGCATGGAACCACAATTCGCCTTTTTTTGCCAGTTTAAAGGTCAATTCATCATTTTGGAGATTATTTTTTCCAACGAGAATAATCGTTTTTCCGTCTGTTGCTAGATAGCGCTCTGGTTTTTGGCGCTTGGCGATTTTCTCCCTATGTCGGCGTTTGAGATAGCCGGTTTCAATCAATTCTTCTCTAATTTCGTCAATTTCAGAGAGGCTGGCCTGTCCCAGCATGGTGTCAACACTTTCTAAGTAGGTAATGCTAGCCTTGGTTTCTGCAATCAGATTGGTTAAGTGTTTGACAGCTTCCTTTAATTTCTGGTATTTCTTGAAATAACGTTGGGCATTTTGACTCGGAGTGAGCGCAAGGTCTAGTTCAATCTCCAATGGTTCATTGGTATAATAATTGTCGAGGGTCACACTAGCTTGGTCATTGGGAACTTGGTGCAGGTAGGTTGTCAGCAATTCTCCTTTTTGGCGAACCAGTTCAGCCGTTTCAGTATCGAGGAGTTCTTGTTCTTGCTTGCCTAATTTTTTGCGGTTCTTGTCCAATTCGCTAGCGACTCGTTTGATCAATTCCTGAGCTTGTTGGGCAACACGGTCTCGCTCCGCCTTATCCTGATAATAAAAGTCAAGGAGTTCTGATAGGCTGGCAAATTCTTCCTGACTATCTGCAAAAGGAACAGCAGCGTATGATTTAGCCGTTACGTTAGGCTGGCAGGTTTGGGCAAAAAAACTGCGGAAATTTTTGAGTTTATCCGTGAGCAGTCGTTCAGACAAGGCTGTTGCAGTATCTCGTCCTAAACCTTGGAAAAGACGTTGAAGGTGCTTGGGAGCGAGGTCTTCTGTACTTAAGATTTCAAATAATTTTTCATCCTTGATCGTAAAGGGATTGTGAGCATTGGTCTCAGGTGGACGAACATAGCTTGAACCTGGTAGAATTGTCCGATAAGAATTTTGTGAGAAGCCGATGTGCTTAATCGCTTCAATGATTCGCTCTTCGGTCTTGTCAATCAGAATGATGTTGCTGTGCTTGCCCATGATTTCAACAATCAAACTGACCTTGATATGGTCTCCGATTTCGTCCTTGTTTGATACGACAAATTCCAAGATGCGGTCATTTTCCCATTGGTGAATGGACTCGATGATTGCTCCTTGTAGGTATTTCCGTAGAATCATGGTAAAGGTGTTGGGGACTTTGGGATTGGTGAATTCTGTCTTGGTCAGTTGGGCGCGGCCAAATACTGAATGAGCAGATAAAAGGAGTTTATGGCTAGCTCGATTGCTCCGGATGTGGAGGACAATTTCTTGCTCAAAAGGCTGGTTAATTTTTTGAATTCGTCCGCCCTCCAGTGCCGTTCGCAATTCCTCTGTCATGTGGTGTAAAAAAAATCCGTCAAAAGACATGGTTATTCCTCATATTTCTAGTTAGTAGTGGTGTTCGTGTTCCCTTTCTTTGCTTCCCAATTATACCATTTTTTAAAAATTTTACAAAAACCTATTGACAAATAAAATGAGAAATTTTATAATGTTTACTAATCAGAAGAAGTAGTAAATGAGAAGTTTTCAGGGAGCTTGTGGTGATTGTGAACAAGTAGCGGACATTTATGAAATGGGCTGAGGATATAGATGAATTCAAAACAATGAGAATTCGGTTGGCACCCCTTACCGTGCACCTCCTTGTTAGAGGAGATGGAGATATGGAAGGATTCTAGACACTTCCATAAGTGAGGTGGCACCGTGTCATTGACGCCCTCGCATGCAGTTTTTGTATGCGGGGGCTTTTTCATATAGTCTTACTAAAATAAGGCTAATAGGAGGGATTTTGTATCATGAAGAAACGATGGCGTCTGTAAAGATTTGAGAGTAAATAGATGAAAACATAGAGATATTTTATACATGAAATAGGAGAACAATCATGAAAAACAAAAATTTATTAGCAACCATTGCAGTGCTTGCAGTAGTCGTAGTTGGTGGTATATTCTTTTCAAGCAAGAAAGAGACGAAAAAAGAAGTAAATCAGACAGATGTTGCTAAGGTAGGCGTCCTTCAGTTTGTGACCCACGAAGCACTTGATGAAATCTACCGCGGTATCCAAGATGGCCTTGCAGAAGAAGGATTTGCAGGCGATAAAATCAACATTGACTTCATGAACTCAGAAGGGGACCAAGGTAAAATCGCTACCATGAGTAAACAATTGGTCGCAAATGGCAACCAAGTGGTGGTAGGAATTGCAACTCCAGCAGCTCAAGGCTTGGCGAGTGCAACGAGTGACCTTCCTGTTGTCATGGGAGCTATCACAGATCCAGTTGGTGCGAAATTGGTGAAAAGTCTTGAAAAACCAGGTGCAAATGTGACAGGTGTTGCTTGTCCGCAACCGATTGGGCAACAGCTGGAGTTGATTAAAAAACTAACTCCAAAGGCTAAAACTATTGGTGTCTTGTACTCCAGTAACGAAGATAATTCTAAATTGAATGTTGAAAAATTCACAGAGCTAGCTGAAAAGGAAGGCTATACAGTTCTAGCTTATCCCGTTCCTTCTAGCAATGAAATTGCTTCAACCATGGCTGTCATGACCAGCAAAGTTGATGCGATTTGGGTTCCACAAGATAATGCCATTGCTTCAGCCTTCAAAACAGTTGTAGCGAGCAACAAAGAGTCAAAAGTACCAATCTTCCCAAGCGCAGACACAATGGTGAAAGAAGGTGGTTTGGCATCTGTTGTTGTGAGCCAATATGGTCTTGGGGTTTCAACAGGAAAAATGACTGCTAAGCTTTTGAAAGGTGCAAAACCAGCAGAAACACCAGTAGACGTAGTGGATCAAGGAGCACCGATTATTAACAAAAAAGTAGCAGCAGAATTGGGCATTACCATCCCAGAAGAGATTGAAAAAGCTGCTGGTGAAATTGTAGAATAAACTAGAAAATGAGAGTGGGTCTGAGTTCGTGATCAACATGACCCACTTCATTCTTATACATAGTAGGATAAAAAATATGATTGTATCAATAGTATCACAAGGTCTGGTCTGGTCTATCTTAGGCCTTGGCATTTATATGACCTTTCGGATTTTGAATTTTCCAGACATGACAGCTGAAGGAAGCTTTCCTTTGGGTGGTGCGGTAGCAGTCACGCTGATTAGCGGTGGCATGAACCCATTTCTTGCGACAGGAATTGCAGTCCTTGCTGGTTGTGTGGCTGGTCTTGCAACAGGCTTGCTCTATACCAAAGGGAAAATTCCCACTCTTTTATCAGGGATTTTAGTGATGACCTCCTGTCATTCCATTATGCTGATGATTATGGGGCGGGCCAATCTTGGTTTGTTAGGGACGACACAAATTCAGGATTATCTTCCTTTTACGGATGCTATCAATAATCTAGTAGCAGGCTTGATTTTTGTAGTTGTCGTGATTGTAGCTCTGCTTTTCTTCCTTGATACTAAATTAGGTCAGGCCTATATCGCAACAGGAGACAATCCAGATATGGCACGGAGTTTTGGCATTGATACCGACCGAATGGAACTCATGGGCTTGGTCTTGTCAAATGGAGTGATTGCACTTGCTGGTGCCTTGATTGCCCAACAGGAAGGCTATGCGGATGTCTCACGTGGAATCGGCGTCATTGTCGTGGGTCTTGCTAGTCTCATTATCGGCGAAGTGCTCTTTAAGAGTCTCAGTCTTGCAGAGCGGTTGATGACCATTGTCATTGGAGCGATTTCCTATCAATTTTTGATTTGGGCTGTGATTGCACTTGGCTTTAATACGAGCTATCTTCGTATTTATAGTGCGGTGATTTTAGCAATCTGCCTCATGATTCCGACCTTAAAAGCAAAAGTTTTCAAAGGAGTGACCATTAGCAAATGACAGCAATTGTAGAATTAAAAGATGCCACTAAGGTGGTCAATAGCGGATTTGGCGAAGAAAAAGTGATTTTAAATCAGGTCTCTCTAACCATCCATGAGCATGATTTTATTACGATTTTAGGGGGAAATGGTGCTGGTAAATCAACCTTATTCAACGTGATTGCAGGAACCTTGCCACTGACGAGCGGAACGATTCATATCTTAGGCGACAATGTAACGCATTTATTACCGGAGAAAAGAGCCAAGTATCTGGCTCGAGTCTTTCAAGATCCGAAAATGGGAACAGCTCCTCGGATGACGGTTGCAGAAAATCTCTTGATTGCGAAATTCCGCGGGGAAGGGCGTGGTCTTGTTCCACGAAAACTCAGTAGTTACAAGGAAGAATTTCAAGCAACGATTGACCAGATTGGCAATGGTCTTGAAAAGCATCTGGACACACCGATTGAATTTCTTTCTGGCGGTCAACGTCAAGCCTTAAGTCTTCTAATGGCGACCTTAAAGCGACCAGAGTTATTGCTCCTTGATGAACATACAGCGGCACTAGATCCTAAGACCAGTGTAGCGCTTATGGAGTTGACCGATCGTTTTGTAACAAAGGATCAATTGACAGCCCTGATGATTACTCACCAAATGGAAGATGCCCTCAAATACGGCAATCGCCTCTTGGTGATGAAAGATGGGCAAATCATTCAAGATTTGAACAAAGAAGAAAAACAAAAAATGACCTTGGCAGATTACTATCGCTTGTTTGAATAAAAACACTCCTCAGTTTGGAAAAACTGGGGAGTTTTTAGTATCATATCAAATTCAAGTTTTTCCATATGAAATTCTCTAGTTTTTGGAACCAAAGAAGATTATACTAGAGATACAAAAGGATAAGGAGTAAGGAAATGACTTCAATTGTATTTTTAGTATCAGTGTTTTTAGCAGGAATCTTGTCTTTCTTCTCGCCGTGCATTCTCCCATTATTACCAGTATATGTCGGTGTTTTGTTAGATTCAGATGAGCCACGAACCGTTCGCTTTTTAGGAATGGAAATTGCCTGGTACGGGATTGTAAAAACCCTCTTTTTCATCGCAGGACTATCCATGGTCTTTATCACGCTAGGATATGGGGCAGGCTTTCTAGGAAATCTTCTTTATACAGATTGGTTCCGCTATGTTCTGGGAGGAATCGTAGTTATTCTAGGAATTCACCAGACAGGAATCATCAATATTTCCCAATTACAAAAGCAAAAGAGTGTCCAATTTAAGCAGGATAAAAAACGCAATGATTTCTACAATGCCTTCTTGCTCGGTTTGACCTTTAGCTTTGGATGGACACCATGTGTTGGACCGGTACTTAGCTCAGTGCTTGCGATTGCGGCGTCAGGTGGAAATGGTGCTTGGCAGGGTGCAATCCTCATGTTACTCTACACACTAGGGCTTGCTTTACCGTTCTTATTAGTGGCGCTTGCTTCCTCATTTGTTCTACGCTATTTCAGTAAACTCAAACCTTATATGGGAACCTTGAAGAAAATTGGTGGAATGATCATTATTCTAATGGGAATTCTACTCATGTTAGGCAATTTAAATATCTTTGCTCAATTATTTGGATAAATCGAAAACAGACGAAAAGGAGAAATCAAATGAAAACCAAAACTTTATTACTTGCTAGTCTCTTATCAGTTGGACTATTAACAGCCTGCTCTACTCAAAAGGCAGATGATATGAAAAAATCAGATGAGAGTGCAATGATGAAAAAAGATGAGAAAATGTCTGACGAAAAGAAAGACATGAAAGACGAAAAGATGTCTGATAAAGATGATATGAAAAAAGACGAGATGAAAGAAGGAGAAAGTAAGATGATGAACGATGGCAAACCAGCGCCAGACTTTAGTCTAGAAGGTGTAGACGGAAAGAACTATAAACTTTCTGATTTCAAAGGGAAAAAAGTCTATCTGAAATTCTGGGCTTCATGGTGCTCTATCTGTCTTTCTACGTTACGTGATACAGATGACCTTGCAAGTAAGATGGACGATAAAGATTATGTGATCTTATCTGTCGTTTCTCCAGATCACATGGGTGAAAAATCTGCAGAAGACTTCAAAAAATGGTATGCAGGACTTGACTATAAACACATGCCAGTCCTTCTTGATCCAAGTGGTAAATTATTACAAGAATATGGTGTTCGTGCCTATCCAACCTCAGCCTTTATCGGTAGCGACGGTGTCTTGGTCGAAGTTCATCCAGGATTTATGGATAAAGCCGGTATCGAAGACAAGCTAAAAGAAATAAAATAGGAGGGCGATATGATCGATAAATCTAAAGTTTTCTTCATTATTGGAGGCGTATTAGTTCTTATAGTCGCATTCGTATTTGGAAGTCGTTTATTGAGCTCATCGACAGCATCAACGTCGGCCTCTCAGATAAAAGACACAGTCTTGAACCAAACGAATGATGTAAAAAGAAAGGAAAAGAAAGATTCTATGAAAGAAGATATCAGAGAAATTTATCTAGCAGGCGGTTGCTTCTGGGGCGTTGAGGAATACTTCTCACGTGTAGGAGGAGTGACAGATGCCGTATCAGGTTATGCCAATGGAAAAGGCAGCACCACCAAGTATGAATTGATTAGTCAGACAGGTCATGCGGAGACAGTAAAAGTAACCTATGACAAAAACCAAATTTCCTTACGTGAAGTTCTGCTTCATTATTTCCGCATTATCGACCCAACTAGTGTCAATAAACAAGGAAATGACCGTGGAACACAGTATCGGACAGGTGTCTATTATACAGACAAAGAGGATTCAAAGGTCATTGAAGAAGTCTTTGATGAGCAAGCAAAGAAATTAGATAAGCCCCTTGCTGTTGAAAAAGGTGCCTTGGAAAACTTTATAGAAGCTGAAGAATACCACCAAGACTATCTCAAGAAAAATCCGAATGGCTACTGCCATATCAACGTCAACCAAGCGAGCTATCCAGTCATTGACGAAAGTTTGTACCATAAACCAAGCGATGAGGAAATCAAGAAAATGTTGACGGCAGAAGAGTACGCTGTGACCCAAAAAAATGACACAGAACGTGCCTTTTCAAACCGTTACTGGGATCAATTTGAGGAAGGGATTTACGTTGATATCGTGACGGGTGAGCCGCTATTTTCTTCCAAAGACAAGTATGAGTCTGGTTGCGGTTGGCCAAGCTTCACGCGCCCAATCAGCCCAGATGTAGCGAATTACAAGGAAGATACTAGCTTTAACATGGTGAGAACGGAAGTTCGTAGCCGGGTTGGTGATTCCCACTTAGGCCATGTCTTTACAGACGGTCCTAAAGACAAGGGTGGTTTGCGTTACTGCATTAACAGTCTTTCAATCAAATTCATTCCAAAAGCAGAAATGGAAAGTAAAGGCTACGGCTACCTTTTAGATTATGTGTAATAGAATCATTTGAAACTGAACATCATCTTTCCTAACTCCAATTACACTTGCGATTTTAGCAATCCAATTGTCAGTTTCATTTGATGATATGAACGATAAGGCGGGGAAACTCGCCTTATTTATTGTGAATAAACAGTCATTTCTGCTAGAATTTGCTATACTAGAGGTAGGATTTCAGACAGGAGAATAGTATGTATAAACTCATGATTGTAGAAGATGAATACCTTGTCCGCAAAGGGATTTCATCCTTGCTTGATTTTGAAAAATTGGGGATGGAAGTTTTAGCAGAAGCAGAAAACGGTGTAGAAGCCTGGGAACTTTTCCAAAAAGAGCAGGCGGATATTCTACTAACCGATATCAATATGCCTCAGATGAACGGGATTCGCCTGGCACAGCTCGTTAGAGAGCAGTATCCAGAGACGCATATTGTGTTTTTGACAGGCTATGATGATTTTGACTATGCCCTCTCAGCTGTTAAATTGGGGGCAGATGACTATCTTCTCAAACCTTTTTCCAAGACAGATGTGGAGGAGATGCTCGTCAAAGTAAAGATGAAGCTAGATAAGGAAGAAAAGCGGCAACAAATCAGTGATTTGGTCGAGCAGAGTGAAACATCCAGTCTCGCCCAGCTCATCCAAGAACGACTAGCTGATCAGGATTTATCACTCAAGTCTTTAGCACAGGACTTGGGATTTAGCTCCTCGCATCTCAGTGTGGTTTTGAAAAAAGAACTGGGTCTGCCCTTTCAGGACTATCTCATTCAGGAGCGGATGAAACGAGCTAAGTTACTGCTATTGACAACAGATTTAAAGATTTATGAAATAGCGGAGCAAGTCGGCTTTGAAGATATGAATTATTTTTCCCAGCGCTTCAAGCAGATTGTGGGTGTGACACCTCGTCAATTTAAAAAAGGAGAGCAGAGATGAAGCGGTTTTCTCTTTTTGTTCAGTTAGTGGTTTATGTGGCTGTTACCATGTTATTGCTGCTTGGTATTGTCGGTGCTGGTTACTACCATAAGAGTGCAGATGTCATTCGAGAAACGACTGAGCAGAGTACACAACATACCATTTCCCAAAGCGGTCAATTTGTCCAGTCTTATTTAGAAAAATTAAAAGAAACGACCAGTAGTTTGGCAAACCATGAACTAGTCAAGACCTACGCAGAAGATGCAACGGTAGAAAATGAGAGAGCGTTAAGAAAGCTATTGGGCACGATTTTATCAACAGATCGTGATTTGGTATCTGCCGTTCTCGTCACTAAATCAGGCCACCTAGTATCCACTGATGAAGCCGTCAGTATGAAAACCTCCATTGACATGATGAAAGAAGCTTGGTACCAAGCCGCTATTCATGAACATGCCATGCCGGTTGTCACTCCTGCACGCCAAAATCTTTCTGAAGCCAATGAGAAATGGGTGGTATCTGTTACCCAAGAAGTGGTGGATAGCAAAGGAGACAATCTAGCGGTTGTCCGTCTTGATATTGCTTATGATACTTTGACGGCTTATCTCGATAGCTTACAGCTCGGAGAAAAGGGCTTTACCTTTATTATCAATAGCAATCATGAATTTGTCTATCATCCAAAGAAGAGCGTCTATTCATCTAGTGAGGAGATGAAAGCCCTAGAACCCTATATCCAAGAAAAGAATGGCTATGTTGACCAGGATAGTTCCTACGTTTATCAGTACCAGATTCCTCAGAGTGATTGGGTCATGATTGGGGTCGCTTCTATGGAAAATCTTCACCAACTGCAAGGTCAAGTGTTGACATCTTTTGTAGGAACGGGGCTGGTTGCCTTGGGAATTTGTCTTTTAGGAATTTGGTTCATTTTACGGCATTGGATTAAACCTTTGCGGGCTTTACAGGAAACGATTTTGGCCATTGGAAATGGAAATGCCAGTTTACGAGCCAATGAGCAAGGGGCACCAGAATTGGTTGACTTGGCTCATCAATTTAACCGCATGCTGGATCAGATTGACAAATTGATGCTGGCCGTCAAAGAAGAAGAGCAAAATGTCCGCAAATACGAGCTACAAGCCCTTTCTAGTCAAATCAATCCTCATTTTCTATACAATACCTTAGACACGATTGTCTGGATGGCGGAGTTTAATAATAGTGAGAAAGTGGTTGAGGTAACCAAATCGCTCGCCAAGTATTTCCGTTTGGCACTAAATCAAGGCAATGAACAGATTGCCTTAAAAGATGAAATTGACCATGTACGCCAGTATCTTTTTATCCAAAAACAGCGTTACGGGGACAAACTGACCTATGAAATCGAAGAAGATACGCGTTTTGATGATTTCCAATTACCCAAGCTGGTCTTGCAACCCTTGGTGGAAAATGCCATTTACCATGGGATTAAAGAAATCAAGGGGCAGGGCTTGGTGCGTGTGTCCGTTGAAGAAAGAGAAGACTTTCTTGTCGTGTCTATCTATGATAATGGTCGTGGCTTTATTGCGCATGATACGACCGAAAATCTTCTTGTAAAACTCGGCGGTGTTGGCTTAAAAAATGTGGACCAACGCTTGCGTCTACAGTTTGGACAAGACTACCACATGGAAATTGATTCGAAACAAGGTAGTCATACGAGGATTTCCCTTTCCTTTCCAATGGCTTAAAAAACAGATAATTTGAGATTTGCAAGTTTTTATGTTATCGTGAGAATAGAATAAAGAAGGAGGACGAAGATATGTCTTTAAATTTAGATGAATTAGCAGGCGGTTTGAAAGAACAAGCTGGAAAACTAGTTGGCGATAAGAAAACAGAAGTTGAAGGCCTTGTAGAAAAGACAGCTGCTCAGGCAAAAGAATTGGCTGATGAAGCAACAGACAAGGCAAAAGAACTTGTCGATGATGCTAAAGGTGCCGTAGAGGGTGCTGTTGAAGGTCTTAAAAACGTTTTTGGCAAATAATCATTTAAAAACATCTCGAAAGGGATGTTTTTTGCATAAAACTTCCCTACCGAAAAAATGTTGTGAAGTTCTGAGCATAAAAATTGTAATCGGTACCAACTGTATAGTATAATGTATTTTGTAAAAAAATATTTTTTAGGAAAGTGAGATTTACTTATGTCTAAAATCGTTGTTGTTGGTGCAAACCACGCTGGTACAGCCTGTATCAAAACTATGTTAACAAACTATGGTGCGGATAACGAGATTGTGGTATTTGACCAAAATTCAAATATTTCTTTCCTTGGTTGTGGAATGGCACTATGGATTGGTGAGCAAATCTCTGGCCCAGAAGGCTTGTTCTACTCTGACAAAGAGCAATTGGAAAGCCTTGGGGCAAAAGTATACATGAACTCACCGGTTGAGTCTGTAGACTATGACAAAAAAGAAGTACATGTTCTTTTAGAAGATGGTAGCAAACATGTTGAAAGCTACGACAAATTGATTTTTGCAACTGGTTCACAACCAATCTTGCCACCAATCAAAGGTGCTGAAATCAAAGAAGGGTCACGTGAATTTGAAGCAACTCTTAAAAATCTTCAATTTGTTAAGTTGTACCAAAACTCAGCAGATGTGATTGAGAAATTGAAAGATGAAGACATCAAACGTGTAGCAGTTGTTGGTGCAGGTTACATCGGTGTTGAGCTTGCAGAAGCCTTTGAACGCAAAGGGAAAGAAGTCATCTTGATTGACGTTGTAGACACTTGCTTGGCAGGTTACTACGACCGTGATTTGACAGACATGATGAGCAAGAACCTTGAAGACCACGGTATCCAATTGGCATTTGGTCAAACAGTAAAAGCCATTGAAGGTAACGGCAAAGTAGAACGTATCGTAACAGATAAAGAAAGCTTTGACGTGGATATGGTCATCTTGGCTGTTGGTTTCCGTCCAAATACTGGTCTTGGCGATGGTAAGATTGAACTCTTCCGCAATGGTGCCTTCCTTGTCAACAAAAAACAAGAAACAAGTATCAAAGATGTTTATGCCATCGGTGACTGTGCAACTGTCTATGACAACTCAATCGGTGATACAAACTACATCGCTCTTGCAACAAACGCTGTTCGATCAGGTATCGTAGCAGCTCACAACGCATGTGGAACTGAGTTGGAGTCAATCGGTGTACAAGGTTCAAATGGTATTTCAATCTATGACCTTAAGATGGTTTCAACTGGTTTGACGCTTGAAAAAGCAAAACGCTTTGGTTACAATGCAGTTGTCACTGAATTTACAGATAATCAAAAACCAGAATTTATCGAACATGATAACTTCCCAGTAACTCTTAAAATCGTTTACGATCAAGATACTCGTGTCGTCCTTGGTGCACAAATGGCTTCGAAAGAAGACATGTCAATGGGTATCCACATGTTCTCATTAGCGATCCAAGAAAAAGTAACAATCGAACGCTTAGCGCTTCTTGATATCTTCTTCTTGCCACACTTCAACAAGCCATACAACTACATCACAATGGCAGCACTAGGTGCAAAATAAGTAAATGTATATGAAAAGACTGGACAAATCGTTCAGTCTTTCTCATTTTCCTGATTTTTGATATAATAAAGAAATTGGAAGTCTTGAAAATCAATGCGACAGTGCTTGCTTGGTTTCTGATGAGGGTAAGAGATAAGGAGAGAAGATGAATCCGTTACTAAATGGAATGAATGATAGACAGTCGGAGGCAGTTCAAACGACAGAAGGGCCTTTGCTGATTATGGCAGGGGCTGGTTCTGGTAAGACACGGGTCTTGACGCACCGGATTGCCTATTTGATTGATGAAAAATTAGTCAACCCTTGGAATATTTTGGCGATTACCTTTACCAATAAGGCAGCTCGGGAGATGAAAGAGCGGGCTTTTGCGCTCAATCCTGCAACGCAAGATTGCTTGATTGCGACCTTCCACTCCATGTGTGTACGGATTTTGCGCCGAGATGCTGATCACATTGGCTACAATCGCAATTTTACCATTGTCGACCCGGGTGAGCAGCGGACCTTGATGAAGCGGATTTTGAAGAATCTCAATTTGGATCCGAAAAAATGGAGTGAACGCTCCATTCTAGGTACAATTTCAAATGCCAAAAATGATTTGATTGACGAAGTAGCCTATGAAAGTCAGGCAGGTGATCTGTATACGCAGATAGTTGCTAAATGTTATACGGCCTATCAGAAAGAATTGCGTATGAGTGAGGCAGTTGATTTTGATGATTTAATCATGCTGACCCTGCGTTTATTTGATCAAAATCCAGATGTACTAACCTATTATCAGCAGAAATTCCAGTATATCCATGTCGATGAGTATCAAGATACCAACCATGCCCAATACCAGTTGGTCAAGCTCCTTGCTTCTCGTTTTAAAAATATCTGTGTTGTAGGAGATGCAGACCAGTCTATCTATGGCTGGCGTGGGGCTAATATGCAAAATATCCTTGATTTTGAGAAGGATTATCCAGAAAGCCGAGTAGTGCTTCTGGAGGAAAACTATCGCTCTACTAAGACAGTTTTGCAAGCGGCTAATGATGTGATCCAAAACAATCGCAACCGTCGTCCGAAAAATCTCTGGACACAAAATGACGAAGGCGAGCAGATTACCTACTACCGAGCACGTGATGAGCAGGATGAGGCGCTTTATGTTGCCACTCAGATAGATGAAGTGGTACGAGCTGGTCGAAAGTATCGGGATGTTGCAGTTTTGTACCGCACCAATGCCCAATCTCGTACCATTGAAGAAGCTCTTTTAAAAGCCACCATTCCCTATACCATGGTCGGTGGAACCAAGTTCTACAGTCGCAAGGAAATTCGTGATGTCATTGCCTATCTGAATGTCATTGCAAATCCTGCGGATAATCTGTCTTTTGAGCGGATTGTCAATGAGCCAAAACGTGGAGTGGGACCTGGTACGGTGGATAAACTTCGTGATTTTGCCCAAATGCAGGAGCTATCGTTACTGGAAGCAAGTCAACAGATTATGCTATCAGGTATTAAAGGTAAGGCTGCGCAAGCTATCTTTGACTTATCCCACTTACTCTATCAGTTGCGAGACCAGTTAGATGAGCTGTCGATTACGGATTTGGTAGAAGCTGTTTTGCAAAAGACGGGCTATATGGAAGCCCTCACTGTGCAAGCAACATTAGAAGCCAATGCTCGAATAGAGAACTTGCAGGAATTTCTTTCTGTGACCAAGCATTTTGATGAGGAAGCTGAGGTGGAAGGTGAGTCAGGTCTGGATACCTTGAGCCGCTTCCTCAATGATTTAGCCCTGATTGCTGATACGGATGATGGAGACCGAGAGAGTTCAGAAGTGACCTTGATGACCCTACATGCGGCAAAGGGCTTGGAATTTCCAGTAGTATTTTTGATTGGAATGGAAGAAAATGTCTTCCCGCTCAGTCGAGCTGCTGAAGATGAGGATGAATTAGAAGAAGAACGCCGTTTGGCCTATGTGGGAATTACGCGGGCAGAAAAGCAGCTTTATTTGACAAATGCAAATTCACGCCTGCTCTTTGGTCGCAGTAGCTACAACCAGCCGAGTCGCTTTATCAGAGAAATCTCGAGTGATTTGTTGAATTACCAAGGCTTAGCAAGACCTGCCAATACTGCTTTTAAGGCCTCCTATGTCAATGGTCAGACGAGCAAATTTGGTCAAGGTATGAGTTTACAACAGGCCATTCAATCGCGCAAGTCTCAGATTCAGCCACGCAGTTTGGGAGATGAGTTGCCGTTTGGAAAATCCAGCTCCTCTACGCAAACAGACTGGGCAGTAGGCGACATTGCCGTTCACCGCAAATGGGGACGAGGAACGGTTCTTGAAGTGACTGGTAGCGGAGCGAGTCAAGAATTGAAAATCAATTTCCCAGACTTGGGGCTGAAAAAAGTCTTAGCCAGTCTCGCACCAATTGAGAAAGAAAATGAAGCATAAAAAAACTGCCTAGAAATCATGTTTTCTAGGCGGTTTTGTCGAGTATTAGCAATTACACCCTAGAAAGAGGAATGATAGGATAATGTAGAACACGCACCCTAGAAGGGCGAGGTAGCCAAGGAGAAAAATTGTTTTGACTGTTTTTGATAAAGGTGAACATAGGCGACAATAATGATCATCAAAAGCAGATGAAAATGAGCGAGATAGACATCGGAGCTCCTTTCTGGTAAGTTGATTTGTCACGTAATCGCCTCCTACCATCAGTTTATCACTTTTTTAGTATGTCAACTAATGAAGTAACAAGGTATCTTTGCTTGACTTTTGGTATAATAGAGAAGAAGACTGATAGAATAGGAGAAATCAGATAGCCTATGAAATTATACTACGCAGATATTCGCTATCCTTTGACCACTTTTTTAGCCAAAACGGCAAGGGATTATACACAGGAAGGCAAGCGTGTTTTTTATATTGCCCCCAATTCGCTATCTTTTGAAAAAGAGAGAGCCGTCCTTGCTAGTTTAGAGGAAAAAGGTTCCTTTGACATGATGGTCACACGCTTTGAGCAGTTGGCACGCTATTTTTCTCTGGAACAGACAGAAGAAAGGCAAGCACTAGATGATACTGGCTTGATTATGCTCTTCTTTCGGATTTTATCGCAAATGGACGAGGCAGATTTCAAGGTCTATGGAAAGGTGAAGCAAGACATTCCCTTTATTCAGCAACTAGTGGACTTGTATAAGGAAATGCAGCGTTCCAATCTGACAATTGGGGACTTGATCAACCTAGATTCTCCAGACAAAGAGGCAGATTTGGTCATGATTTTGACAGCCTTTGAAGAGGTCATGGTACGAGAAGGCTTTCACATTGCGGGTAAGATGGCTTCGTTTCGTCAGGCTGTTGAATCAGGCCAGCTCAATCAGGAATTAGCAGCTGTCGTCCTGATTGTGGACGGTTTTACCCGTTTTTCGGCTGAGGAAGAAGCCTTGATTGCCGCTTTGCACGGTCGGGTAGCAGACATAGTGATTGCTACCTATGCCAGTCAAAAAGCCTATCAATCTCCTTATATTGAGGGAAATGTTTATCAGGCAGGGGTGGAATTTCTCCGTCATCTAGCTCAGACTTTTCAAGCTAAGCCTTGCTATTTAGAAGCTCAAACAGCTGGGGATGTTTTTGCTACTATTTCAAAAGCTATCGAAGGTCATTATGATTTTTCTGGAGGTCAGTTAGAAGGGGGAGTTAGCGACCAATCAGCTATCCAGCTCTGGCATGTCACCAATCAAAAAGAAGAAGTCCGTCAGCTGGCACTTCATATTCGTCAGTTACTCCACCAAGGTGAACGGTATAAGGATATAGTTGTGCTCTTAGGAGATGTGGATAGTTATGGTTTACAGTTAGGAAAAATCTTTGACCAGTACGATATTCCCTATTATCTAGGACGAGCTGAAGAGATGAGCCATCATCCCTTGATTCATTTCATCGAATCTTTGGAGCGTTTAAAGCGTTATCGTTTCCGGACAGAAGATATGCTCAATCTCTTAAAATCAGGTCTCTACCAGCAGTGGTCTCAGGACAAATTAGATCTCTTTGAACAGTATCTTTTATTTGCAGATGTGAAGGGACAGGCTCAATTTGAGCGAGCTTTTACTGCTGCAAATGGCAATTGGTATGACCTAAAGACGCTTAATCAGATCCGTGAGAAAATCATGGAACCCTTAGCCGTCTTTTTCAAGGCTCGTGCTCAATCAGGAAAGAGTCTACTTGCTAAGTTCAGCACCTTTTGTGAGGCAATTGCCTTACCAACCAATATGGAAGCCTTATCAGCACACTTGGGAGAGTCAGAGCAGGAAAAAGATGAGCAAGTTTGGAATCGCTTTAGTCATCTCTTAGAGAATATGCACCAGATTTTTTCAGATGAGCAGCTGACAGTGGCTGATTTTCTAGCGATTTTGCGTGCTGGAATGCTGGCAAGCACCTATCGAACAGTTCCTGCAACTGTCGATGTAGTTCGGGTCAAATCCTATGATTTGATCGAGCCACATACCGCCAAGTATGTTTTTGCTCTAGGGCTTACCCAATCCAACTTTCCAAAGCTCGGCAAGAATACGAGTTTGGTGACAGATGCAGAACGTGTGCGGATTAACGAAGCAGCGGGTCTCTTTGCGCGATTTGATGTGGTCAGTCAGGAGCATACCAAGAAGAATCATTTTGCCATGATTTCTCTGCTCAATGCTGCAAGTAAGCAGTTGGTGTTATCTGCTTCACAAGTAACAAATGAGACTGATGATGATTTATCACCTTACCTGAAACTCCTACAGCAGTTTGGAATCAAAAAAGAAGAAAAAGGAAAAGAAACAGGTTTTCAACGGTCTGACTTGGCTCATTACAAGAGCTTGCTGGCTCGAGTGATTGAGGCCAATCGCCTGCCATTTGAGGTCGAATGGACAAAGACAGAAGAAACCTTCTGGTTGGTAGCGATTCGCTATCTACGTAAGAAATTAGAACAAGAGAGAATTGTCATTCCAGCCATTACAGGTGATGTAGAGTCCAGTCCTTTGGCGACTGAGACACTCGCTGTTCTTTATCCTACAGACCAACCACTTGTCTTATCGGCTTCTAGCTTGACGGATTTTTATCAGAATGAATACCTCTATTTTATCAAGCATGTTTTGCACTTGAGAGAACGTGACAGTATTCATCCAGATGCACGAAGTCATGGGAATTTTCTTCACCGTATTTTTGAAAAAGTAACGGCAAATCAGAGTAATCAGTCCTTTGATGAAAAATTACAAGAGGCCATGGCAGAAACACGTAAAGAGCCAGCTTTTGAAGCACTCTATCAATTTAATACGGAAAGTCGTTTCTCTGAGACGGTTTTGCTTGATATTGCGCGTGCAACCTCTCTTGTTTTACAAGCAGATCCGATTACGCAAGTTGTAGCCAATGAAGCTGTTTTCGGTCGAGAGCAAGAGCCGTTTTTAACCTTGGCAAATGGACGACCGCTGCAAGTTGTGGGGAAAATGGATCGTCTGGATCAATTGACGTCAGATCAGGCCTTTGGGGTAGTAGATTACAAATCAAGTGAAAATCAGTTTAAGATTGACCGTTTTTACAATGGCTTGAGTCCACAGCTGATGACCTACATCGCAGCAGTTCAGCAGCTCCCTGCATTTAGCCAGTCAGAGAAGATTTTTGGGGCCATGTATCTGCATATGCTAGACCCAATTGTGGCCTTGACGGATATGAAATCAGATGACCAAGTGCTTGAAAAAGCCTACAAATCCTTGATTTACAAGGGACTCTTTATCGAAGAAGAAAGCAATCGTCTCAATCAATTCTATGCAAAATCCAAGTCCTCGCTCTTCACACAAGAAGAGTTAGGAACTATGCTGAGCCATAATCAGGTCTTATATAGAGGAGCAGCAGAGCGGATTTTAGCAGGACGGTTTGCAGTGAACCCCTATACTGAAGATGGACGCTCTATCGCAGGCAACCAATTAAATGCCATTACTGGTTTTGAAGCAGATCGCCATTTCCCATTAGCTCGCAAATTGATAAGGGGTAGCAAGAAAGAAGAATGGTTGGAGAGAATGAAGAAAGGAGTAGCAGATGAGCTTTGAACGATTTTTAAGCCCCTTAGAGATTGAGGAAGTCCAACGAGCAGAATGGCAATCGGATAAGCCACAAAAACGGACACCTGAGCAAATTGAAGCCATTTATACCAACGGTCAAAATGTCTTAGTATCCGCCTCAGCCGGTTCAGGAAAGACCTTCGTCATGGTGGAGCGGATTTTGGATAAGCTGAAGCGGGGAATTCGGATTGACCAACTCTTTATCTCTACCTTTACAGTTAAGGCAGCAGGCGAGTTAAAAGAACGGATTGAACGGAAGCTGACACAGGCTATCCTAGACAGTCAGGATGAGGAACAAAAACGCCACCTGTCTGAGCAGTTAACGAATCTTCCGCATGCTGCGATTGGGACCATGGATGCCTTTACCCAGCAACTGGTGACAACCTATGGCTATCTCTTAGGAATTGCTCCGACGTTTCGTATCTTACAGGATCAAAATGAGCAAGATTTACTCAAACAAGAAGTATTTGCAGACCTGTTTGCAGACTATATGACAGGAAAAGACCAGGCGGTCTTTCAGCAGTTGGTGCGGAATTTTTCAGGTCATCGCAAGGATAGCAAGGCCTTTCGAGATGTAGTTGAGCAGATTCACACCTTTAGTCAGTCAACCAGCAATCCCCATGCTTGGTTGAAGGAAACCTTCTTAAAAGGTCATAGCGAATGGACCAGCCTTGAAAGCATGCCTTTTTCGATTTTCGAGGGCTTGTTAGACAGCATGGAGCGGGTAGCCAATGAGTTACAGGATGTGACGGATTTACCAGATTACAAAAAAGCGACCAAGACAGGAAAACCAACAGCGACTTACAGCAAACATTCCGCCATCATCACGCAACTAAGAGAGTTGGTGGCAGAGCACGATAGCAGTCGGAAAATGGAGCAACTACCAGAGTTAGTTGCGCAATTGGTAGCCATCTTGCCTGCTGGTGACGACGTAACGGTGGCTGGTGAAAAATATCCAGTCTTTAGGGACTTGCAGGAACGCTTGACCAATCTAAAACATGTGAAGACGGTTCTTGACTACCAACCTCAAATACTGCCATTATTGACGCTACTGAGAGAATTTGTCCTTGATTTTTCTGACCAATACCTTCAGCGAAAGGTACAGGAAAATAGCTATGAATTTACGGATATTAGCCATTTTGCCATTCAAATCTTGGCGGATTACCCAGAGATTCGGCAACTCTATCAGTCAAGCTATCACGAGGTTATGGTCGATGAGTATCAGGATAATAACCATATTCAAGAGCGGATGTTGGACTTGCTATCAAATGGTCATAACCGCTTCATGGTGGGCGATATCAAGCAGTCTATCTACCGCTTTCGTCAGGCAGACCCACAAATTTTCCAAACGAAGTTTGAATTGTACCAGACAGATAAAAGAGCTGGCAAATTGATTCTCCTTAAAGAAAATTTCCGTAGTCAGTCTGAGGTGTTAGATGCAACGAATGCGATTTTTACACGCTTAATGGACAAGGAAGTTGGGCAAATTACCTATGCTGAAACCCATACCTTGGTTGCAGGAAGTGACAATCAGAAAATCCCTCATCCAGCAAATCAAATGGCATACCTCATTTACAACACAGATGTCACTGAGGAATTGGAACAAGAGGGTATTAGTGCTGGTGAAGTGGAGCTAGTGGCTAAGGAGATTATTCGCCTGCATAATGAGGAACAGGTCGCTTTTTCTGATATTGCCTTACTAGTGTCTTCTCGGACGCGAAATGATGCTATTTTACGTAGTTTTGAGCAACATGGGATTCCCTTGGTATCTGACGGTGGTGAGGCGCACTATCTCAAATCCTTGGAAGTGATGGTCATGTTGGATACCTTGCGGACAATTAACAATCCCCTCAATGACTATCCCTTACTTGCTCTTTTGAAATCTCCTATGTTTCGCTTAACAGAAGACGAGTTGACACGGATTGCAGTACAGGCGGAATCAGCGTATTTCTATCAGAAATTTCAACTAGCCTTGACAGATGGTGGAGCGCATCCTGAGTTGATTTCCCTTCCTTTCAAGCAAAAGTTGGAACACATTCAGACTTATCTGACCGACTGGAGAAGCTATGCAAAAACCCATTCCATTTATGATTTGATTTGGAAGATTTTTAATGAGAAGTTTTACTATGATTATGTCGGTGCCCTGCCAAATGGAGAAAAGCGCCAAGCCAATCTCTATGCTCTTGGATTACGAGCCAATCAATTTGAAAAAACAGGCTTTAAGGGACTGGCTCGTTTTATCACGATGATTGATAAGCTCATTGCTAGCGACTATGACTTGGCAGATGTCGACGTAACCAAGCCCCAAGATGCCGTTCAGTTGATGACCATTCATAAGAGCAAGGGACTAGAATTTCCCTATGTCTTTCTATTGAACATGGATAAGAACTTTAGCCGTCAAGAAAGCAAGAGTCCGATTATTCTGAGCAGAGAAAATGGCATCGGTGCCCAATACCTAGCAGATATGGGAGATAAGTTTGAGACGCCGCTACCTCATGTACGTGTCCGGATCAATACGCTCCCCTATCAATTCAATAAGGAAGAAGCAAAACGCTTGAGCCTGTCTGAACAAATGCGCTTGCTCTATGTGGCAATGACACGGGCTGAGAAGAAACTGTACTTGGTCGGAAAAGGAAGTCGAGAAAAATTGGCGAACAAGTACGATGGAAAATCCCGTTTCGGTGTACTTGCCCAGTCTACGCGGGAGACAATGACCAATTTTCAGGATTGGATTTTAGCTATTGAAGAGGCCTTTAAGGGACAGGATTTGCATTTTACAAAGACCTTTGTTGAAGTAAAAGACCTGACTCCAGAAAAAATCGGTCAATTAAAGGTAACCTCTTCTTTACCAAGGGATACGGTCAGAGATAACCGTCAGTCAGAAGAGATTGTCGCTGCACTAAAACAATTAGAAGCTGTTGAAGAACTCAATCAACGCTATCAAGCTGCGATTGACTTGCCAAGTGTGCGGACGCCGAGCCAGATTAAAAAACTCTACGAGCCAGACTTAGCAGATGATGGACTCGCTATCATGGAAAAATTTGTTCCCAAGCGGACATTTCGCTTACCAGACTTTGGTCGTCAACAGGTAACAGGGGCACAGATTGGCTCTGCTGTCCATGAGCTGATGCAGCGCTTGCCACTGGTCAATCCTATGACAGTTGAACTTGTAGAAGAGACCCTTGCAAAGATTCATGCCACAGAAGCTGTTAAGGCAAGAATTGATGTGGCGAAGATTAGGGCATTCTTTGAGACTCCGCTAGGACAAGAAATAGTGACTCAGAAGGAATTGGTTCGCCGAGAACAGCCATTTGCTGTTTTGCAAACCGATGCGTCTGCCAATGAAGACTATGTGTTACGTGGGATTATAGACGGATTTATCCATTATGGAGATTATATTGTGCTGTTTGACTATAAAACGGACCATTATCAGCAACCTAGTCAGCTGGTAGAGCGGTATCGTAGCCAAATGCAACTCTATGCCGATGCGCTCAAGCAGGCTTACCGAGTAGAGAGGGTTGAGAAATACTTGATTCTACTGGGTGGCGAGCAGATTGAAGTCGTACATTTACCATAAAAAAGAAGAGGAGCAGGACTCAAACGTAATTGCACAGCAATCGATAGTCCTCCCTCTTTTATTGATTACCTTGAGCAGGAATTATTTTACTTCTATGATTGAGGCTGTTTCCATTGTGAATGATGACGGGTTTTGTCTTTCTTTTTTATACCAAAAATTTATGGTATAATAAGGTGAGAATAAGGAAGTACAACGGTATATGAAAGAAAGACAGATTGATATTGAGCATTACAAACAATTAGCCCAGCAAAAGCAGGGTGAGCACCGTAATTTTTTAGCTGGTTTAAAGAAAAAAGCGCCTAAGGATCTAGATAAGATTGTGCAACAGATCCATCAAGAGGTTTTTGAGGAGATTGACTGCACTGCCTGTGCCAACTGCTGCAAGAGTTTGGGGCCGCTCTTTACGGAGGCGGATATTACCCGCATTGCCAAGCATTTTCGGATGAAACTACCTGTCTTTGAAGACCTCTATCTCAAGGTCGATGAGGATGGTGACAAGGTTTTTCAAGCCATGCCTTGTCCGTTTTTAGGAGAGGACAACCTGTGCAGCATTTACGCTATTCGCCCCAAGGCCTGTCGTGAATTTCCCCATACAGACCGCAAAAAAATCTACCAAATCAACCATTTGACCATTAAAAATACCCTTACCTGCCCCGCAGCCTACCTCTTTGTAGAGAAGTTGAGAGAGCGATTGTGAGAGGAAAGGTTCTGTTCTTTAAAGTCAGATGAAACTGTTAATGAATCAAAGCTAGAGAAACTCTAAAGGAGTAGTAGTGACGGCAAGGTATATCTTATATACAGATGGTTCTTTTTACCATAAAAATCATCAAAAAACAGTTTCGGCTTATATTGTATTGGATGAGGATGGAAATCTAGTGTGTAAAGGCAGGAGTTTCGTAGTTCCTCAAAAAAAGGGTATGCAGTCCTCTACGATGGCTGAATTGAGAGCTGTTATTATCGGCCTGAAAGCTATTCGAAAGCTGGATAATGACCACCTTACCTCTGTGAATGTTCTAACAGACTATCAAGGATTGCCAGTGTTTCATAAATACTTGCGTAGATATAAGAAAAACCAGTATGTAAAAGAAGTCGTCAAACAGAGGCTAAAACAAGCGGTGTGGAGCTGGTATTATTCAAATTTGATGCATACGATGAAATGCTATGAGTCTATGCAGAAAGAATTACAGCTGACTGTTTCTTGGGTTAAAGCACATAGTGACAATGCTTGGAATAACGAGGTAGATCAGTTAGCAAAACGGTCGATTGGAAAGGGATAGTCAGCTCTGACACATACCGTAAAAAATTGCTAACGCAACAAAAGGAGGCTGGGACAGGTACTTAGTATTTTATGGTTTCTAGATTACCATACAGTAAGCTAAATATTTGCTATTTCAAGATAAGTCTTTGTCAATTTCTTGAAAAAACGGTATAATAGTATGGATATGCAAGAAATTGCAAGACTGTAATTCGACTTGGAACTCCAAGGACCGTTAGTAAAAAATAAAATGAAGGAGTTATCATGAGTGATATCAAAATTATGGCTTTGGGCGGTGTGAGAGAGAACGGAAAAAACCTCTACATCGCTGAAGTCAATGGCATGATTTTCGTCTTAGATGCGGGATTAAAATATCCAGAAAATGAGCAACTAGGCGTTGATGTGATCGTGCCAAATGTCGAGTATTTGGTAGAAAATAAGGAGCGGGTAGCTGGAATCTTTCTGACCCATGGACATGCGGATGCGATTGGGGCTCTGCCTTATGTATTGGAAAATGTACGTGTACCAGTATTTGGTTCGCATTTGACCATTGAACTAGCGAAATTGGTCGTGAAAAATTATCAGGCAACCAAGAAATTTAAGGATTTTCATGTGATCAATGCAGGGTCTGAAATTGATTTTGGTGCTTCTGTTGTTTCTTTCTTTAAAACAACCCACTCGATTCCAGAGAGTTTAGGAGTGGTTGTCAAGACAGACGAGGGCAATATTGTCTATACGGGTGATTTCAAATTTGACCAAGCAGCCGATCCCTTTTACAAGACTGATTTTGGGCGTTTAGCAGAAATTGGAAATGAAGGAGTTTTGGCCCTCTTATCTGATTCGGCCAATGCAGATAGCAATATTCAAGTAGCGAGCATGCATGAAGAGGCAGAAGAAATTCTCAATACCATTGCGGATTGGGAAGGACGGGTGATTGTTGCAGCGGTTGCAAGCAATATCGTGCGGATCCAGCAAATCTTTGATGCTGCTGAAGCAACTGGTCGCCGTGTTGTATTGACAGGACACGATGTGGAGAATATTGTCCGCACAGCCATTGATTTGAAAAAATTACGGTTGGTCAGCGAGCGTTTGTTGATTAAACCAAAAGAAATGGCAAAATTTGAAGATAATGAGCTGATTATCTTGGAAACAGGTCGTATGGGCGAGCCGTTGAACGGATTGCGTAGGATGTCAATTGGCCGTCACCGTTATGTGGAAATCAAGGACGGCGATTTGGTTTATATTGTGACAACGCCAACTATTTCAAAAGAAGCAGTTGTTGCGCGTGTCGAAAACATGATTTATCAGGCAGGTGGAGTGGTTAAGTCCATTACGAAAAACTTGCGGGTATCTGGACACGGGAATGCGCGTGATTTGCAGTTGATGCTCAACATCTTGCGTCCTAAGTATCTGTTCCCAGTTCAAGGGGAGTATCGTCAGCTAGATGCCCACGCGCGTGTAGCACTTGAAATTGGTCACTATCCAGAAAATATCTTTATCGTCAAACGTGGAGACATCATGAGCTATGAACAAGGCGAATTTGTCCATAATGGCTCTGTGCCAGCAGGGGATGTCATGATTGATGGAAATGCTATTGGAGATGTTGGCAATATCGTGCTTCGTGACCGAAAAATTTTATCAGAAGATGGTATTTTCATCGTAGCCATTACAGTGAATCGTCGTGAGAAACGCATCATTTCAAAAGCCAAAGTCAATACACGTGGATTTGTCTATGTCAAAAAGAGTAGAGATATTTTGCGTGAGGCTTCTGAATTAGTCAATATTACTGTCGAAAATTATTTTACCAAGGATACGTTTGACTGGTCAGAACTGAAATCATCTGTCCGAGATGAACTAGCCAAGTACCTCTTTGACCAAACGAAGCGCCGTCCGGCTATTTTGCCTGTTATTATGGAAGTGAAATAAGAGAGTCGTTTAGGTTTAATTGATTGCGTTTTGTCTAACTTCAGTTATACCTGTGACTCGTTGTCTAGTACCAAAAAAACTGAAAGACGATAGCATAACAGATAAGAATAAGAAGAGAAAGGTGGTAGCTACTTTAACAAGACAAAGTAGCACCTTTTTCTATGATATGGAGAAGAAAATGGCTTTAATGAGTATTACCTATTATTCGCAAGTAATGGATTTGGACTTGTCGGTGCAGGTCTTGTATCCAGACAAGGGACGGGTGGAAAATCCCGATGATACCGATATTCCTGTCCTCTATCTCCTCCATGGAATGGGTGGTAGGGATACGACTTGGCTACGCTTAACCGCTTTGGAGCGCTTGGTGAGAAAAACCAATCTCATCGTTGTCATGCCCGATACCCATAATGGTTGGTATGTCAATACCCAGTATGGCTACCCCTATTTTGACGCCTTAGCTGTAGAATTACCGGCTGTTTTGCAACGCTTTTTCCCAAATATGACTGATAAACGTGCAAAAACCTTTATTGCAGGTCTGTCGATGGGAGGGTATGGTGCCTTGCGTTTAGCCTTAGAAACTAATCGCTTTTCGTATGCGGCCAGCTTATCAGGTGCTTTGAGCTTTAAGGATTTTGACCCACGGACAGAAAGTTTAGGGAATACTGCTTATTGGACAGGAACCTTTGGGGAAATTGCAGACTGGGAAAGCCCAGACAATCCCCATTCCTTGGTGAATCTTGCTAAAACAGCTGACAAAGACACTAAGATGTATATCTGGTGCGGTGAAGAGGATTTTCTTATCGGTGCAAATGATTTTGCAGCGCAATCCTTTAAAGACTTAGGTTATGATGTGGACTATCAAACAGCATCAGGTAAGCATGAATGGTACTATTGGGACAAGCAGCTGGAGGTTATTCTAGCTTGGCTACCGATTGATTTTCAATTGGAAGAACGCTTGAGTTAGGCTGGCGAATTGCTGTGTTTATAGATGCTAAAAAGTAAATCAGGAAGTGAGGAGGACTTGAACCTAGCCTCGTTGGGATAATAGAGACATGATTATTTTACAAGCGAATAAAATTGAGCGCTCCTTTGCAGGGGAGGTGCTCTTTGAAAATATTAACTTGCAGGTGGATGAACGGGATCGGATTGCCCTTGTGGGGAAAAATGGTGCTGGAAAATCGACCTTACTGAAAATTTTAGTTGGCGAAGAAGCACCAACCAGTGGGGACATCAATCGGAAGAAAGATTTGTCCCTGTCCTATTTAGCGCAAAATAGTCGCTTTGAATCAGAAAATACAGTCTATGATGAAATGTTGCAGGTATTTGCTGAACTGCGTCAGACTGAAAAACGCCTAAGAGATATGGAATTGCAGATGGGTGAATTGACAGGACAAGCCCTTGAGCAGTTGATTCAGACCTATGATAGTTTATCCGAAGAATTTCGAGTGGCAGGAGGCTTTACCTACGAGGCAGATATTCGTGCGCTATTAAATGGCTTTAAGTTTGACGAGTCCATGTGGCAGATGAAGATTTCAGCCCTATCAGGTGGACAAAATACCCGCTTGGCCTTGGCGAAGATGCTACTTGAAAAGCCGGAATTGTTAGTCCTTGACGAGCCAACCAACCATTTGGATATTGAAACAATTGCTTGGCTGGAAAACTATCTCGTGCATTACAAGGGGGCGCTACTGATTGTCAGCCATGACCGTTATTTTCTCGATAAGGTTGCTACGATTACGCTCGATTTGACTGCGACATCGCTGGATCGGTATGTGGGGAATTATTCTACTTTTGTGGAGTTAAAAGAGCAAAAATTACTGACAGAATGGCAAAATTATGAAAAGCAGCAAAAAGAAATTGCTAAATTAGAAGATTTTGTTCAAAAGAACATTGTTCGTGCTTCTACGACCAAGCGAGCCCAGGCAAGGCGCAAGCAATTGGAAAAAATGGAGCGCTTGGACAAACCAACCTTGCAGCAAAAATCTGCTCATATGGCCTTTCGTTCAGAAAAGACCTCTGGGAATATTGTCTTAACGGTAGAGCAAGCAGCAGTAGGCTACCAAAATGAGATTTTATCTGAGCCGATTCGTATCGATCAACGCAAGTTAGATGCCATTGCGATTGTCGGTCCAAATGGGATTGGGAAGACAACCCTCTTAAAATCCATTATTGGGCAGATTCCCTTTGTCAAAGGAGAGGCAAAGTTTGGAGCCAATGTAGAAGTAGGCTACTATGATCAAACCCAGTCAGCCTTGACACCTTCCAACTCTGTACTGGAAGAATTATGGTCAGCCTTTCCAACACGCCCTGAGGTGGATATTCGCAATCGACTTGGTGCCTTTCTCTTCTCAGGAGATGATGTGAAAAAGTCCATTTCTATGCTATCAGGCGGTGAAAAGGCGCGTGTTCTCCTTGCAAAATTGTCCATGGAAAACAATAATTTTTTGATTTTGGATGAGCCGACTAACCACTTGGATATTGATAGTAAAGAAGTTTTGGAAGATGCTTTGATTCAGTATGACGGTACTCTTCTTTTTGTCAGCCATGACCGCTACTTTATCAATCGAGTTGCGACAAAGGTATTAGAGCTATCAGAAACCGGAAGTACCCTTTATCTGGGTGATTATGATTATTATTTGGAGAAAAAAGCAGAGCAACTAGCAAATGCGGAACAGGCAGTAGAAGTCGACAGTACAGCTAGTTCGAGCGGAGCAACCGACTACCAAGCTCAGAAAGAAAACCAAAAAGAGCAGCGTAAAATCGCCCGTAGGCTTGAGCAAATCGAAACAGAGATGGAGGAATTGGAAGGGCGATCAACCCAACTCCAAGCTGCCATGTTAGCAACCAATGATGTGGGTGAATTAACAGATCTCCAAAACGAAATCGAAGCCCTAGCCCTTCAGCAGGACCAATTAATGCAGGAATGGGAAGAGTTAGCTGAAAAAATTGAGCAGCTCTGATTGAGGTCACTGAAAAAGTCAAAGTGATCGAAAATGCAACGAATAATCTCAGACAAAAAGTAGAATAAAAAGCTAAAAACCGACTGATTGATACCTCGTCTCTTTTGAGAAAGTACTATCATTCGGTTTTTATCGTATTATTCTTTATCAAAAGTCTTTTTCAGTAGGCTTCGCTCTGATTATCCTAATATTTTTATACTCACTGAAAATAAAAGTTAGCATTTTGCTGCTTTCTTAGATGGTTCAGGCATAGACTATCTATTTTTTATTACTGTCTATTCCATTTACTAAAAAAGCATCCTAATTGACTCACTTAGTTCTATACATTTTATAGCAAAATTATAGATAAACCGCCTATTTTTGAAGTTGAATGAGTAATAAAGGCTATACAGACTATTCTGAAAGAGTATCTTCTATTTTATAGGATATTCTTTTTTACTAAATAAGTGGAATTAATTTTACTAAAAAAGAATTAAAGTTAGTAAAAAGTAGTTGACAAACCAACTGTAAAAATGTATTATTAATATATAAAAAGAAACCGCTTTCAAAGAAAAAGGGTTATCTATACCTATAGAAAGGAAATTTTTAGGATGAAAAAATTTTTGAAATATGTAGCGATTGCCTTTGCGGCAGTGCTATTGGTTGCATGCGGAGCAAAAGGTGGAGGAGAATCCGGTTCCGGAAAAACCTATAATGTCGGAGTTGCCATTTATAAATTTGATGATAACTTTATGACCTTGTATCGTGAGGAATTAGAACGGTATTTTGGGGAATTAAGTAAAAAAACAGGCAATAAATATGTGTTGGATATTCAGGATGGAAAACAAGATCAAGCAACACAAACAGAGCAAATCAATAATTTTATTGCACAAGGAAAAGATGTCATTTTAGCAAACCTAGTAGACCCTACAGCTGCTGGTAGCATTATCAATTCTGCTAAATCAGCGAATATTCCTGTCGTGTTAATTAACCGGGAACCAGAAGTAGATGAGCTAAATATTTGGCCTGGTAAAACTACCTATGTTGGAGCTGATGCCACTCAATCAGGAACTTTCCAAGGAGAAATCATCGCAGCAACAGCTTCTAAAGGGGATTTAAACGGTGATGGTGTCGTTAATTATATTACCCTTTTTGGGGACCCAGCCAACGTTGATGCGCAACAACGGACAGCTTATTCCGTTAAAGCTCTTGATGCTGCAGGAATTAAACGTAAGGCGCTTGCTGAGCCATATCTTGCTAACTGGGATACTGCAAAAGGTCAAGAAGTGACAGCTTCTGCGCTTGAACAATTCGGCGACAAGCTAGAAGTCGTGTTTGCAAATAATGACGGTATGGCAGTAGGAGCTGTAACAGCTATCAAAGCTGCAAAACGGACAGTTGGTAAAGATATTCTTGTTGTTGGGGTCGATGCGATTCCAGATGCGATGGAACTTCTTGCAAAAGGAGAATTGACAGGTACAGTTTTGAATGACCACTTTAATCAGTCTCACACTGCTGCAAATGTTGCCGTTAAATTGATGAATGGTGAAGATGTCGAGTCTTATTACTGGGTTGACTATGTGAAGGTAACCAAGAAAGAAGATTCTCAACTAAAAGAAGCTGAGCCAAAGACTGAGACAACAAAAGAGGCCAAAGAACGTTACGCAAAACGCGACAAATAAGTCAGCAATCATAGATAACCAGTTTGAAAAATGATTTCTTCTGTCCCACGGACTAAGACACCACGGTGAAAGGATTGTGGGGCAGATTTTTAATGCTGAAAAAGAAAGTAGGTCAGACAGAAAATGAGTGAGTATATTTTGGAGATGCAGCATATCACCAAGACATTTCCTGGAGTAAAAGCATTAGATGATGTCACCTTTCGCTTAAGACCTGGTACCGTGCATGCCCTGATGGGAGAAAATGGTGCAGGTAAGTCAACCTTGATGAAATGTCTGTTTGGTATCTACCATCGAGATGGAGGTTCCATTCTCTTTAATGGTAAGGAGGTTGATTTCAAGGATTCAAAAGAGTCGATTGATGCAGGTATTTCCATGATTCATCAAGAATTGCAACCAATTCGAATGATGACGATTGCCGAGAATGTTTTCCTGGGAAATTACCCTCTTGGGAAATTCAATCTAGTGAATCATGCCAAGATGAATGAAGAAACGAGAATCTTATTAGATGAGGTAGGACTTTATCTTAATCCAAATACCTTATTGAATGATTTGACGGTATCGCAAATGCAATCTGTCGAGATTGCAAAGGCCATTTCGCACCATGCCAAGGTTGTGATTATGGATGAGCCGACTTCCTCTTTGACCTCATCGGAAGTAGAGAAGCTCTTTGAAATCATTGAAAAATTAAAATCAAAAAATATCGGAATTATCTATATTTCTCATAAAATGGACGAAATTTTACGGATTTCTGATGATATTACTGTCATGCGGGATGGACAGTATGTAGGAACTTGGCCAGCCAAGGAAATGACAACTGCAAAGATTATTCAAGCCATGGTTGGTCGGGAGTTGACCAGTCTTTTTCCAGAAAAAACCAATCAAATTTCAGAAGAAATCGTTCTTGAATTACAAGATCTCACTTCGCCAAATCCTCTTTCCTTTAAACATGCGAGCTTTACGCTCCGAAAAGGTGAAGTGCTAGGAATTGGTGGCTTGGTTGGCGCACAGCGGACGGAGCTAATGGAAGCTCTCTATGGTATGCGGGTCTTACAGCAAGGAAAAATTCTCATCAAGGGACAAGAGGTCACCATCAAACGTCCTGCTGATGCGATTAAAAATCGCATTGCCCTCGTTACTGAGGATCGAAGATACAATGGTATTTTTGGTGTCTTGTCCATTACAGATAATGCATCTGTTGCAGCCTTGAAAGAGTACATTGGCAGGATGGGTCTATTGGATGAAAAGAAAATGAACCGAGTCGTCGAAGATAATGTTGAGCGCTTGCGTGTGAAAACTCCCAATAATAAGACAAGAATTGAGAGCTTATCGGGAGGAAACCAGCAGAAGGTCATATTAGCAAGATGGCTTGCTAACCATCCAGATATTTTGATTTTAGATGAACCAACGCGTGGGATTGACGTTGGTGCAAAATATGAAATTTATCAGATCATCAATGATTTAGCAGCAGAAGGAAAATCCATTATCATGATTACCTCAGAAATGTCTGAGTTACTAGGTGTCTCAGATCGAATCATGGTCATGTGTGAAGGTCGAGTTGCAGGATTTTTAGATCGGGAAGTAGCAACCCAAGAGTCTGTCATGACCCTTGCTACAAAATTTATGGGAGCTCATGAAGGAGGAAAGGAAAGTGTTTAAAGCAGAGAGTCCAAAAACAGCAAAACCATTTAATCTAGGGGATTTTTTGACAAAAAATTCTATGTATATCGTTGTTGCTGTCATGATTTTATATACAGGATTGACGCAGGATAACTTCTTTACGGTTGGAAATGCAGCCAATATTATGGCTAATACTTCCGTTCGTTTTATTATTGCGCTTGGAGTATCAGGCTGTTTGATTATTAGGGGGACAGACCTATCTGCTGGTCGGATTGTTGGTTTGACCGCCATTATCACAGCTACACTTGTCCAGCGTCCTGATTTTGTGGATAAATTTTTTCCAAATTTACCAGATCTACCCATTATTGTTCCCTTACTAGTGGCTTTGATTGTCGGCGCTACCTTGGGATTGTTAAATGGGGCGATTGTATCCTTTTTAAATGTTCCACCATTTTTGGCGACTTTAGGAACGCAGATTATGATTTACGGCTTTGTTTTGATTTACTCAAAAAGTAAGCCAATTGGAACGTTCAAGGATGAATTTGTTGCCTTTGGTCAAGGAAAGTTATTTGGATTTCTTCCATATATTACCATTGTTGCAGCGATTATCGGCTTAGCCATGTGGGTACTTTACAATAAAACTCGTTATGGGAAGTACATGTATGCTATTGGTGGGAATGAACATGCAGCAGAAGTGTCTGGTGTCAATGTTGGATTTTCTAAAATAAAAATCTTCCTTCTAGCCGGTTTGCTCTATGGTTTGGCAGGTTTCTTACTCTCTGCCAAGACAGGTTCTGCTGGAGCTGGAGCCGGTATGGGATACGAATTAGATGCTATTGCCTCAGCGACCATTGGTGGCGTTTCAACTGCTGGAGGACAAGGTACCGTTCCTGGAATTCTCTTAGGGGTCTTTGTTTTTGAATTATTGAAAGTCTGCCTCACCTATTTGGGAGTGACTCCAGATATGACCAATGTAATCCAAGGTATTGTTATTGTCGTAGCAGTAGCACTTGATATTCGCAAGACTATGGTGAAAAAATAGTAGCTTTAGCGAAGAAACACTGAATAAGGATTGCAGTGTTCACCATTCTTAGGAAGTGTAGGTTCATTCCTTATTATTGAGTAACACTAGAAATAGTCACAGATAAAAACGACTGCCTTATCAAATGATGATAGGGCAGTATCTTATGATGTGTCGCTTGGTCGGTCTTTTTTCGTAAGAACGGAAGACTTCTTGCCCGCTCCCGTTGCCTCTTAAAGTGGCATTTGGTCTGATAAAAAAACTAAAAACCAGTGGAAATCCATGTCAGGGTAAGTTCCACTGGTTTTTATAACTGTTGTCTTCATGTCTCTTTTAGGCGAATTTAGTTAAAAAAATGAGCGCACAAAATCCCTTGGTTTGAAAGCGTTTTAGACTAACCTCCGCTTCGAAAACGAAAGTGGAACTTACTTTGGGAAATTACTCCTCCCGGCTTCTTGTGAAAAGCGGTTCATCTGATATGGTCAAGTGCGCCAAATTTTGGTATAATGAGGAGAATACCCTAAAAGGATGAGACAGATGAACTTAGAAGATTTAAAGAAACGCCAAGAGAAGATTCGAAATTTCTCGATTATTGCCCATATTGACCATGGGAAGTCGACCTTGGCAGATCGGATTTTAGAAAAAACAGAGACCGTTTCCAGCCGTGAAATGCAGGCCCAGTTGCTGGATAGCATGGACTTGGAGCGTGAGCGTGGGATCACCATTAAACTCAATGCTATTGAGCTCAACTATACTGCAAAAGACGGGGAAACCTACATTTTTCACCTGATTGACACCCCGGGACACGTCGATTTTACCTATGAAGTATCTCGCTCCCTAGCTGCCTGTGAAGGTGCGATTTTGGTCGTTGATGCGGCGCAGGGAATTGAAGCACAAACGCTTGCGAATGTCTATCTTGCCCTTGACAATGATTTGGAAATTTTGCCGATTATCAATAAAATTGACTTGCCAGCGGCAGATCCAGAACGGGTTCGTCAAGAAATCGAAGATGTGATTGGGTTAGATGCGAGTGAAGCGGTGCCGACTTCTGCCAAGGCAGGAATTGGAATTGAAGAGATTTTAGAGCAAATTGTAGAGAAAGTTCCTGCTCCGTCAGGAGATGTGACAGCGCCTCTCAAAGCCTTGATTTTTGACTCAGTCTATGATGCCTACCGTGGGGTTATCCTGCAAGTGAGGGTCATGGACGGTGTGGTCAAGCCTGGTGATACTATTCAGATGATGAGCAATGGCAAGACTTTTGATGTGACAGAGGTCGGAATTTTCACTCCAAAAGCCGTTGGCCGTGATTACCTTGCAACAGGAGACGTTGGCTATATCGCAGCCTCAATCAAGACCGTTGCTGACACTCGTGTCGGTGATACCGTGACCCTAGCAACCAATCCAGCGGATGCTCCACTTGAAGGCTATAAGCAGATGAATCCTATGGTCTTTGCAGGGATTTATCCGATTGATTCCAACAAATACAATGACCTGCGTGAGGCGCTTGAGAAATTACAGCTCAACGATGCCAGCTTGCAGTTCGAACCAGAAACTTCTCAGGCACTTGGATTTGGTTTCCGATGCGGATTTTTGGGATTACTCCACATGGATGTCATTCAAGAACGGATTGAGCGAGAATTTAATATTGACTTGATTATGACAGCACCATCCGTAGTGTACCATGTCAATATGACAGACGGTGAGACCATCGAAGTTTCCAATCCATCTGAATTTCCAGATCCAACTAAGATTGATAGTATCGAAGAGCCATATGTCAAGGCTCAAATCATGGTACCGCAGGAATATGTCGGAGCTGTTATGGAATTGGCACAGCGCAAGCGTGGCGATTTTGTGACCATGGATTATATTGATGACAATCGGGTCAATGTCATTTATCAAATTCCGCTTGCTGAAATTGTCTTTGATTTCTTTGACAAGTTGAAATCCTCAACGCGTGGGTATGCAAGTTTTGACTACGAAATTTCAGAATATCGTCCATCGAAATTAGTGAAAATGGATATTCTCCTGAATGGCGACAAGGTCGATGCCCTCAGCTTTATCGTCCATAGAGAATTTGCTTACGAACGTGGAAAATTGATTGTAGACAAACTCAAGAAAATCATTCCGCGTCAGCAATTTGAAGTCCCAATCCAGGCTGCTATCGGTCAAAAAATTGTTGCACGGAGTGACATCAAAGCCCTTCGTAAAAACGTCCTAGCTAAATGTTATGGAGGAGACGTCTCACGAAAACGCAAACTCCTTGAAAAACAAAAAGCCGGGAAAAAACGCATGAAAGCCATCGGAAGCGTCGAAGTCCCACAAGAAGCCTTCTTAAGTGTGTTGAGTATGGATGAGGAATAAAACAGTCCAGTGGACTGTTTTATCCCCAAGCCTAAAAATAAGAAAGCGAAGGGCACCCCAGTGGGGTGGTTTATCTCGAGCTTGGAAATAGGAAAGCGAGGCAAGTCCAGTAGTCTGTTTATCAGAGCTCGAAAATAAGAGAGCAAGACAAGTCTGGTGTGCTATTTTATCCTGCGCCAAGAAACCCGAAAGCGCCGTGAGTCTAGCGAGATGAAAGCAGCGAATGAAACGTATCATTCTGAGAAAAGTTTTTGAAAGGAGAACATGATGAGAAAGAAAATGCTTATCGTAAGTCAGATATTACTGATGTCAATGGTTTTGTCAGCATGTTCAAAGAACGATTCTACTTCCACCAAAGCTAGCCAACCTGTCTCTAGTGTAATGAATACTAGTTCATCCTCAACGGAGCAGACGACTGGTCAGGACTTTCAACGAATTGGCTCTGATGAGTATGGCTACATTGCTATTCCTAAAAATTGGATCCGTTTTACCGATGTAGATGGAAGTGATAGCATTCAGTATACAGATGGTAGTGGGTATAATATCGTAACCCTTAATGGCTATACTCGTGAAAAAGCTAATCTGGATGCAGATGAAGAATTTACTGCTAAAGCGATGGCTGACCGCATTGCTTCTGTCTGGCATGAACACCCTGATGTCGAAGAAATATGGGGAGATATGCGAGAAGTGGCGGGGAACGAAGCATTTCAGGTCACTGTCGTTTTAAAATCAAAACAGCAGATCGTCACCTGGGCCTTTAAGAAAGATGAGAGGGTCTATATGATTGCCTACGAGGGGAGCAAGGAATCATTGGAACAGTTTACCCCTTATATTGAAAAAACATGGCAGGCAAGTAAAGAATAGAATAGAATCTTCAGCTACATCGTAGATGAGAAGGTTCAGAAACTTTACATTTACAGATAAACGGTGAATTTTCGTAAGAATAGATTGACAAGTATCCCCAATAGAGTTACAATATTAGTGTAAAATAAATTGATGAATATGAACAAGCAGTAAAGTTTATTTACGTAGCCGGGTCTATAAGTGTTTAGACAGCAGTGATTGTTTAGTATTATAAAGCTGAGCATATCTGTGAGACAGTACAAACTGTCCACAGGTGTGCTCTTTTTCGTTTTTCAATAAAGGAGGCTCATGATGATATCTATGCTTAGCACAAAGGCAGGGAAGTTATTTACACTAGGCTCTTTTTGCCTAGGATTGGGGTTGGTGATAGAGCAATTTCAATCCTTGCTAGGAACTAGTTTTCTCTGTTTGGCCATCGTCTTTTTAAGTTATACTGTTCTTAAAAATGTCTGGTTTGAACTCATTCATAACCATGATTTACAGGTTGATTTGCTGATGATTTTATCTGCAGCAGGGGCTATTTCGATTGGCTACTTTAGCGAGGCGGCCATTTTACTCTTTATTTTTTCTGGTTCCGAGGTGCTGGAAGATTATGTTTATCGAAAATCTTTAAAGACGATGGAGTCTTTGATGACGCAAATACCGAAGCGTGCCAGTTTAGTCAGAGAAAATGGAGTGACAATTGAGACAGCTATTGAGCAGATAGAGGTGGGAGATCGATTAGTTGTGAAAAAAGGCGAGCAAATTGCCTTAGACGGAGTTGCTCAGCAAAAGATGCTAGTCGACGAAAGTTTATTGACAGGCGAAAGCCGTCCTGTTGCAAAGGAAGTAAACGATGCAGTCTTTGCAGGAACCTTAAATATTGGAGAGACAAGTACTTATCTAGTTCGGAAGAAAAGTAGTGAGTCGGTCTTTTCGCATATCGTGGAACTCGTTGAGCAAGCAAGCAGAAGCCAGAGTCAGCGTGACAAGTTTCTTCATCAGCTACAGAAGACCTATGTGATTGGTGTTTTAGGTGTTGTCGTCCTGTTTATTATTGGCTTGGTTCATTTTCAACAGCTATCTTTTGCGCAAGCCTTTTATCGCGGAATGATTCTGCTAACAGTGGCTAGTCCTTGCGCCTTAATTGCTTCGATTACGCCCGCCATGCTGAGTGCCATGAGTTTCGGTGCTAAAAATGGTATCTTAATAAAAAATGGCGATGCCTTAGAAAAGATGACCCAGCTGTCGATTCTTTTTAGTGATAAGACAGGGACTCTAACTGAGGGCGAGTTTCGGGTGAACGATTATCGCGTGGAAGACAAGAACTTGCTCCCCTATATTATCTATATGGAAAACCAATCGTCTCATCCTCTTGCCCAATCAATCGTCACTCATTTCCAAGAGATTGCCCCGTTAGCTCACTCTCACAGGCTTCCTGTACAGGAAATAGCTGGTTGTGGTATTCAAATGGGAGAGATTGCGATTGGCAATAAACGCTTTGTCGAAGCCTTTTCAGATACGTCGGGGTATTTGAAGAAAGATAGCCAAGGTACCTTGCTGTTCGTCGCTCAAAAAGAGAAAATCGTAGGCTATATTGAATTAGTGGATACGGTCAGAAAAGAAGCAAAGGAAATGATTCAAACCTTGAACCAAGAAGGAGTGGAAGTAGTCATGCTGACAGGAGACCGAACAGCAGCAGCAAATAGAGTCGCTGAAGAACTGAAAATCAAAACCTTCTATGCAGAATGTTTGCCAGAAGATAAGGTCTCTTATATGAAACAATTAAAAACAGAAGACAACATTGTTGGAATGATTGGTGATGGCATCAATGATGCTCCTATTTTAGCTAATGCCGATATTAGCATTGCGATGGGGAGTGGTACGGATATTGCCATGGATGCGAGTGATGTGATTGTAACGCAAAATAACCTCCAAAAAATTAGCCTACTTTTTCAATTGAGCAAGCAATACAGTAAGATTACCCGGTTCAATATTTTCTTTTCAGTTAGTGTCATTCTTCTGTTGATTGCGCTTAATTTGCTAGGTTATTTGGATTTGACACAAGGGGTATTTTTCCATGAAACCTCCACTATTTTAGTAATTTTAAATGGCTTGCGCCTCTTATCCTTTAATACTCTATAAAAATCAAAATCTGATTATTCCACAATTGAGAATTGTGGAAGGCTGAAAATCGAACGAGCTTGGCTCGTCTCCACTGTGCCACTAGTTCTGACTAATGTTAGCTGAGGATTATGACATAATCCTTATTTCCAACCTTCAACAGTCCACCGGACTGTTGAAGCAAGGCAGATAAAAACACCTCTCTGGTAAGCAGTGAGGCGTTTTTGTTAAACTAAACATTCAAGACCTTGTCAAGGAAGTCCTTGAGGCGTGGGTGTTGTGGATTGTCAAAGATTTGTTCTGGTGTGCCGTCTTCGAGGAATTCCCCGCCATCTGTAAAGATAACGCGGTTGGCAACCTTACGGGCAAATCCCATTTCATGGGTGACAATCAGCATGGTCATACCTTGCTCAGCTAAATCTTTCATAACATTCAGTACGTCCCCAACCATTTCAGGGTCAAGGGCCGAAGTCGGTTCATCAAAGAGCATAATATCAGGATTCATCGCAAGGGCACGAGCGATTGCGACACGTTGCTTTTGCCCACCAGACAGGCTATCAGGCATTGCGTCACGCTTGTCAGCAAGACCAACTTTTTCAAGCAATTCCATTCCGACTCTTTCAGCTTCTGTCTTGTCCATCAATTTATGCTGAATCGGTGCAAAGGTGATATTGTCTAAGACGGTCATATGTGGGAAGAGGTTGAAGTGCTGGAAGACCATTCCGACATTTGAGCGGAAGGTGTCCAAATCCGTTTTTGGATCTGTCAAATCAAATCCATCTACCGTTACCTGTCCGCTTGTAATTGTCTCAAGCAGATTCATGGTCCGCAAGAAAGTTGATTTACCAGAACCAGAAGGGCCGATGATACAAACTACATCTCCCTCGTAAAATTTAGCGGTAATACCTTTTAAGACTTCATTTTCGCCATAAGACTTGTGTAAGTCATGGACGTTGATTTTTAATTGAGCCATTAGTTGCCTCCTTTTTCAAGTTTACGTGCAAGACGAGTTAAGAGTGTAATGACAATCAAGTAGATAATGGCAAGGATTGCATACATACGGAAAGATTGATAGTTCCGAGCAATGATGATTTTACCAGCTTGGAACAATTCGACTAAACCAATCGCTGAGATAATCGTTGTATCTTTCAGAGTAATGACAAATTGGTTGATAAAGTTTGGCAACATCAATTTTGCAGCCTGTGGCAAGATAATCTTGCGCATGGTCGTACCATAAGAAATTCCCAAACTGCGTGAGGCTTCCATTTGTCCGACTGGAACAGCTTGAATACCTCCACGAACAATCTCGGCAATGTAAGCACCTGAATTGAGGGAAAGAGCAATCGTACCAGCTACAAAATCGTTAATTGGTGACTGTTGACCTGTCATGGACTCAATCAAGTTTGGAATGCCCCAGAAGATAAAGGCCGCAACAATCATCAAAGGAATCCCACGAACCACATCGACAAAGACAGAAGCAATCACACGAAGAGTCTTAAATGGGCTAACCGCAAACATTCCAAAGATAATTCCGATAACAATAGCAATCGCAAATGAAAGAAGTGCCAATCCAATCGTAATACCAAGGCCTGAGAACAATTGACCGTAGTTGTTTTTCAATAATCCCCAAATGGTTGATTCATCAACCGATGAACTAGTGGCGTCTGTCTTTTCACTAGCATTGAAATACTTATTCATGATTTCATCGTATTTGCCCGATTGAACCAATTCAGCTAGTCCATTGTTGAACATCTGAATCAACTCAGGATTGCTTCCTTTTTTCACGGCAAAACCAAGGTTACCAGTTGCGATTCCTTCGACTGGTGTTTCAAAATCGCGTCCTTGTTGAATCGCATAAAGAAGCACAGCTTCGTCGTCCATTAGGGCATCGATAGAACCAGAATTCAAACTATCGTACATAGTAGAAGCCTCATCAAAGGCTTTGACGGAATAGCCATATTTGCTAGCATTTTCTTCTAAATAAGTATAAGAGGAAGTACCATTTTTAGCTCCGACTGTCTTATCAGCTAAATCTGCATAGCTTGTGATATCACTGCCAATTTTAACTGCCAGGCGAATGCTGGATGTGTAGTAAGCATCTGAGAAATCAAAGATTTTCTTACGGGCATCTGTAATGGTCATTCCTGCAATCACTCCGTCTGCTTGACCAGCTTGAACGGCATTGAGCGCAGCATCGAAACCAGGGTGTTGAATGGTCACCGTGAATCCTTGCTGCTCGGCAATCGCCTTGATTAACTCAATGTCAATTCCAGTGTATTTGCCATCTTTTCCTTGGTATTCAAATGGAGCAAAAGAAGAATCAGATACAATCGTATACGATGCCTTGACAGGAGTAGCGACTGCTCCAATCGTTCCTGTTAGACTGAGAAGTGACCCATAGTCAGAAGGATTGGTAGCTGATGTACTTGTTCCTCCTAACCATTTCTTCATAATGTTATCATAAGTCCCATCTTTTTTCATTGCTGCGAGAGCTTTATTGAAATCATCAATAAGCGATTCGTATTGGCTGCCTTTTTTGACTGAAAATCCAAATGAACCAATTGCTTCACCCTTCATGTTGATTGCCAAGTCTTGCCCTTTTTGAATGGCGTATTGGATGACGGCTTCATCGTCCATCACCGCATCGACTGCACCAGCAGAGAGGCTATTATACATGGTATCGCCTGCATCAAAGGTTTTAATAGTATAGCCATACTCGTTTTTGTGCTCGTCAAGGAAACTTTGGGCAGCCGTACCGTTTTTAACACCGACTGTTTTTCCTTTTAATTGAGCATAGTCAGAAATAGGGGATTTTTTAGCCGTTGCAATGACAATTTTTGTATCAAAGTAAGGATCTGAGAATGTGAACACTTTTTTACGTGCTTCCGTAATCGTTGTTCCTGCCATAAGGGCATCCGCTTGTCCTGATTGAACGGCATTGACAGCTGCATCAAAGCCAGGGAAGCTCTTGTTAACTGTCCAGTTTGAACGCTTAGCTACCTCATCGATAATGTCCACATCAAGTCCCTTGTAGACCTGATCGGAATCCTTAAACTCAAATGGAGCATAGGTCGAATCGAATGCAATATCAATCGCATCGTCTGCCTTTGCTGGTGTGAAGAGAAAGAATAGTGGCAGAAGAGCTGCCAAAGTCAACCATTTTTTCTTCATTTCAATTCTCCTTTTCTAAACAGATAGGATACTTTTTTCTAAAAATGGTGCTAAAAACTATTTTCAGAATTTTTTCCTACTATATTTCCAAAATATACTGGATAGTATATCATAAATTCTTCTATTTGCAAAGACGGCATGTCAGAAGATGTGACATGCCCATGTTTTGTATCTTTTCTATTAAAGTTATTGATTCCGCAAATGAAAAGGGTTATAATGGATGAAAAGAAGAAGACGGTGATAATAATGGAAAAAAATAGAATGTTGCAAGCAGTAGCTGTTCAGCCGAGCAAGGTCTTAAATTGGCTCTATGCGCTCTTTATACCATTTTTTATGCAATTTATCTTATTTGTAGGTTCTTTTGTGGGAGTCATCATTTTAGGAATACTATTTGGAATATCTGAAGCATTATTGCTTGTGAATTCATCTGAGGGTACCTTTGATGTGCTGGATCCCCTCTTTCTACAATTGCTCGTTTTTGCCTTTCCATCTGCGCTGATCATGCTTTGGGTACGGTTTGGAGAAAAACGCCCTATTTCTGGGCTTGGCTTTTATCAGAAGGGAGCGGTGAAGGAACTGGCAAAAGGGCTAGGGGTTGGTATTTTCCTTATCTCAGTAGTCGTCTTTCTACAATATATAACTGGAAGTATTCGCCTTACAAGCATTCAGTTCTCTGTTGCTACCGTTCTGAATTTCCTCTTGATTTTTCCATTTTGGTTTATCCAAAGTGGGACAGAAGAGCTCTCCACTCGTGGTTGGGTCTTTCCAGTTGTGTCAAGAAAGACCAACCTTCCTATCGGACTGGCTACATCTAGTATTTTATTTGCTCTTCTCCATTTGAGAAATCCGTCGGTTAACGGGATTGCTTTGGTCAATATTGCCCTGTTTGGCCTCTTTGCCTGTCTCTATGTCTTAAAAACAGACAATATCTGGGGTGTCTCAGCTATCCATGCTGCTTGGAATTGCTTCCAAGGAACGGTTTACGGCTTACATGTCAGTGGGCTTGAGATTCGCTATTCACTGATGAACTTTGCGCCGACTGTGAAAGCGCCAAGTTATTTATCAGGAGGAGATTTCGGGGCAGAAGGTAGTACCATTGCTTCGATTGTTCTTGCAATCGGCTGTCTCTACCTTGCTTGGGATTTGTATCGCTCAAAAAAAGAAGCATAGCAGCATAAAGGAGTAGACTTCACGTGATGAATACAAGATCACGCTTGGGGCTTACTCCTTTTTAGCTGGCATTTTCAAAAACAGTCAATCTGTACTATTTATGATAAAATAAAAGAAAGAGGTGGAATATGATTGATAGAAGTACCAATAATCAGTTTAAATTAGTATCCAAGTATCAGCCGTCTGGGGATCAGCCGCAAGCGATTGAAGCCTTAGTGGACAATATTGAAGGTGGAGAAAAGGCGCAGATTTTACTAGGGGCAACAGGGACTGGTAAGACCTATACCATGAGCCAAGTTATTGCTCGGGTCAATAAACCAACCCTAGTCATTGCCCATAACAAGACCTTGGCAGGACAGTTGTACGGTGAGTTCAAGGAATTTTTCCCTGAAAATGCAGTGGAATACTTTGTATCCTACTATGATTATTATCAGCCAGAAGCCTATGTCCCTTCAAGCGATACCTACATTGAAAAGGATAGCTCGGTCAACGATGAGATTGATAAACTCCGCCATTCTGCAACCTCTGCCCTCTTAGAGCGCAATGATGTGATTGTGGTTGCTTCCGTATCCTGTATCTATGGTTTGGGATCGCCCAAGGAATACGCAGACAGCGTGGTTAGTTTACGCCCCGGACTTGAAATCTCACGGGATAAATTGCTTAATGACCTAGTGGATATTCAGTTTGAACGCAATGATATTGACTTTCAACGTGGTCGTTTTCGTGTCCGAGGTGATGTCGTTGAAATTTTCCCAGCCAGTCGAGATGAGCATGCTTTTCGAGTGGAATTTTTCGGTGATGAAATCGACCGGATTCGTGAAATCGAAGCTCTGACAGGTCAAGTCTTGGGAGAAGTAGATCATTTAGCCATTTTCCCAGCCACGCACTTTGTGACCAGTGATGATTATATGGAAACAGCCATCGCTAAAATCCAAGCAGAGCTGGCAGAACAACTCCAAGTATTTGAAAAAGAAGGAAAACTCCTTGAAGCGCAACGCCTCAAACAAAGAACAGAGTATGATATTGAAATGCTCCGAGAAATGGGCTACACCAATGGCGTGGAAAACTATTCTCGGCACATGGATGGCCGTAGCGAGGGTGAGCCACCTTATACCCTACTTGATTTCTTCCCAGATGATTTTCTGATTATGATTGATGAGAGCCACATGACTATGGGGCAGATAAAAGGCATGTATAATGGTGACCGTTCTCGTAAGGAAATGCTGGTCAATTATGGTTTTCGCTTACCGAGTGCCCTTGACAATCGTCCGCTTCGCCGTGAGGAATTTGAAAGTCATGTTCATCAGATTGTCTACGTGTCTGCGACACCAGGAGATTACGAAAATGAACAGACAGATACCATTGTCGAGCAAATCATTCGTCCAACAGGGCTTCTTGATCCAGAAGTGGAAGTTCGTCCAACCATGGGACAAATGGATGATTTACTAGAGGAAATTACGATACGGGCCGAAAAAGGGGAACGCACCTTTATCACCACTTTGACCAAGAAAATGGCTGAAGACTTGACCGACTATCTCAAAGAAATGGGGGTCAAGGTCAAGTACATGCACAGTGATATTAAGACCCTTGAACGAACGGAGATTATTCGTGACCTACGTTTGGGAGTTTTTGATGTCCTCATCGGAATTAACTTATTGCGGGAAGGAATTGATGTACCAGAGGTCAGTCTGGTTGCGATTCTGGATGCTGATAAGGAAGGTTTTTTGCGTAATGAGCGTGGGTTGATCCAGACCATTGGACGCGCGGCCCGAAATAGTGAGGGGCATGTCATTATGTATGCGGATAAGATCACAGACTCCATGCAGAGAGCCATGGATGAAACAGCCCGCCGTCGCCAAATTCAAATGGAATACAATGACAAACATGGCATTATTCCACAGACAATCAAGAAGGAAATCCGTGATTTAATCAGCGTAACGAAAAGCGTTCTGCCTGATAAGGAAGAAACCGTCGATATTGAAAGTCTCAACAAGCAAGAACGCCGTGAGATGATAAAGAAACTAGAAGGACAAATGCAAGAAGCAGCAGAATTGCTTGACTTCGAACTTGCCGCCCAAATCCGCGATATGATTTTGGAAATCAAGGCCTTGGATTAGAAGGGGATAAAAAGAACAAAGACAGGGGGCACCCTGTTTTTTTATACAGCAAACAGCATAAGAATGCAGCTTATATAAAAAAGCTTACCCTTTTTTGTGTAAATATTCGTCATTAGCTTTTATTTTGAAATAAAAGGGTAAATAGTTGATTTTTGTCGGGGGGGGGGTGTATAATTAAGTGTGATTTATTTTCCTTGTATTAGATATGAATTTTTATTCACGTTTCAAAAGTAGAAAAGCCTGAGAATGGTAGATTTTTTCAAGGATATATAAGTTTGATGCTATATCGTTGCCTTGTATCACGTTTTGGTCTTTTTTATTCTAGTAGTTAATAAGGCTTTGTTGGAATAGAAATGCAGGCAAGGTTTGCATTTTTTTATGTAAAAAGACCACTTAAATAGGAAGTAGGAATTTTTAAGCAGTATGAATTATAAAGTAGCGGCTTCGTCCAGACGAAAACGAAGAAAACGATTAAAACTTGTCAATGGAGCGATGTGGATTATTGCGGCGCTCCTAGATGCCTTCTTACTGTTTTCCGTGTTTCAATATAAGATTTTAGCTGTATATCATCTGGATGTGGCCCTTGCAATAGTCTCAGCGCTGTTACTGTTAGCACTAGGTGGACTGATTTTGAAAAAGAAAGCTCAGCTGGTGACTCTGTCCATCTTGGGGTTGATGGTCATCGTTGAGGTTGCAGGAGTGTATACCTTAAAAGAAGTGGTCGACCTTACGGAACATATCACTTCAAGTGCCAATTACTCAGAGTATGAGATGAGCGTAGTTACCTTAGCAGATAGCGAATTAACGGATATTCGGGAGGTTAAGTCAGTATCAGCTCCTACAGGGATAGACGGCGAAAATATCACCAAATTGCTCGACAATATTCAGCAAAACAAGCAAGTGGCGCTCGAGGTGAGTCCCTCTTCTTCCTATTTAGCGGCCTATCAAGCCTTGTTAGCAAAAGAAACACAGGCCATTGTCTTACACAGTGCTTTTGAGGACATCATTGGAAATCAGGATCCTGATTATGCGTCTAAAATCAAAAAAATCTATACCTATAAAATCAATAAAAAAATTGAAAAGCCGCAAGCAACGACTCTCGGGGATACAATGAATATCTATGTCAGCGGAATTGATACTTACGGTCCGATTTCGTCGGTCTCTCGTTCGGATGTCAATATCATCATGACAGTAAATCGCACCACTAAAAAAGTATTGCTAACAACGACGCCACGCGACGCTTATGTGCCAATTGCAGACGGTGGAAATAACCAAAACGACAAACTGACCCATGCGGGCATTTACGGTGTCGATGCGTCCATTCATACCTTGGAAAATCTCTATGGCATCCAAATGAATTACTATGTCCGTCTGAACTTTACGTCATTTTTACAGTTGATTGATTTGGTCGGCGGAGTGGATATCATCAATGATCAAGAATTTACAAGTAGTGTTACAGGGGATCGTTTTCCAGCAGGAAATGTCCATCTCGATTCAAAACAGGCACTAGGATTTGTGCGAGAACGCTACTCACTTCAGGGTGGCGACAATGATCGTGGCAAGAATCAAGAAAAGGTCATTGCAGCCGTCATCAAAAAATTAACCTCGACAGATGCCTTGAAAAATTATAAGGAGATTATCGCAGGTCTACAAAATTCTGTCCAAACCAATATGGACTTAGAAACGATGATTAGCTTAGTGAATTCTCAATTAGCTTCTAATCAAGGATACACAGTAACGTCCCAAGCGGTTTCTGGAACAGGTAGGACGGATTTGCCCTCTTATGCGATGCCAGATGCAGCTTTATACATGATGCAGTTGGACACAGCTAGCCTTGATGCTGCCAAAAATGCCATTCAAGCTGTGATGGAAGGGAAATAAGATGATTGATATTCACTCGCACATCGTGTTTGACGTGGATGATGGTCCTCGTAACCTTGAGGAGACAAGGGCGCTTCTTGAAGAAAGCTACCGTCAAGGGGTACACACGATTATCTCAACATCGCATCGTAGAAAGCGCATGTTTGAGACACCAGAAGAAAAAATTGCTGCACACTTCAGAGAAGTCCAGAAACTTGCAAGAGAAGTCGCACCAGACTTAACGATTCTGTATGGAGCGGAAATCTACTATACCAGTGATGTTTTAGACAAACTGGAGAAAAAAATCATTCCAACCCTTGCAGGAACAAGTTATGTCTTAGTGGAGTTTAGCATGGACACTTCATATAAGGAAATACACCTGGCCCTCAATAATCTCTTGCACTTGGGCTTGACCCCTGTACTAGCCCATATCGAACGCTATCACTGTCTTGAAAAGGAAGCAAAAAAAGTACAAGACTTAATTGCCATGGGCTGTTATATGCAAATCAATAGTTCTAGCGTACTCAAGCCCAAATTATTGGGTGACAAGTATAAGTTTATGAAAAAACGAGCACGCTTTTTCCTTGAGCATGGACTGGTACATTTTGTGGCAAGTGATATGCATAGTGTGGAGTATCGGACGACCTATATGGCCGAGGCCTATGAGAGAATTTCGGCAAAATATGGAGCGTCATACGCCAAGAAACTGTTTAAAGAAAATCAACAATTGTTATTAAAAGATCAACTGATATAGGAGAAAAAATGAACCAACAAGCAACTCCAGGGGTAGAAATTGATATTCTAGCCTTGTTCCGAATGATTTGGAAAAGGAAGTTTTTAATCGCTGTCTTTGCGTCACTCGTCGGCGTTCTTGTCTTTGGCTACAATGTATTATTGGCAACTCCACGCTATGATAGCACAACACGAATTTACGTTGTTGGTCGCCAAAATAACGATGTAGCTACCATTACCAATCAAGATTTGCAGGCGGGGTCCTACCTTGTCAAAGACTATAAGGAAATTATCTTATCACAAGATGTACTCCGTAAGTCGATAGAAGAGCTGGGACTAGATCTGACACCAAATGCGTTGGCTGGTAAGATAAACGTTGTTGTGCCAGCAGATACACGGATTATTTCGATTACCGTATCTGACAAGGATCCAGAAGAAGCGGCTCGCATTGTCAATACCTTCCGTCAGAAAGCCTCTGAAAAAATCATTGAGGTGACAAAGGCGGCAGATGTTACAACAGTTGATGAAGGGGTAGCTGCCCTATCTCCCTCTTCGCCAAAGGTGAAGCGCAATACAGCACTTGGATTTTTAGCTGGTGGCTTTTTCATGACGGTTGTAGTCGTTGTGGCTGAGCTCATCGATGATCGGGTGAAAAGACCAGAAGATATTGAAGAGTCGATGGGCATCACGTTGCTTGGAATCGTACCAAACATTGATATGCTGAAGTAAGGGGAAGAAATGCCAGTTTTAGAATTAAATCAGAAGAAATTAGCAGATTTCAAAAAAGCAGAAGAGTATTATAATGCTCTCCGCACGAATATTCAGTTAAGTGGAACGGATATAAAAATTATAGCAATTAGCTCGGTGGAGCCTGGTGAGGGAAAATCAACGACCTCAACCAATCTAGCTCTTTCTTTTGCTCGTGCAGGGTATCGGACCTTGTTATTGGATGCGGACATTCGTAATTCTGTGCTATCCGGTGTTTTCAAGGCGCGTGAGCGGATTACTGGCCTAACAGAATATTTGGCAGGAACAGCAGATTTATCGAATGGACTGTGTGAGACAGGGTTTGATAATCTGTCTGTCATCACAGCAGGGGGGACATCACCCAATCCGACCGCCTTGCTCCAAAGTAAGCAGTTTGGCAAAATGATGATGATTTTGCGTCAACACTATGACTACGTTATCGTTGACACACCTCCGGTCGGCCTTGTTATCGATGCCACGATAATCACCCAAAGCTGCGATGCAAGTATCTTGGTGACAGAGGCAGGAGCCGTTCGTCAAAAAGTCTTAACCAAGGCAAAAGATCAATTAGAGCAGACACGAAAGCCTTTCTTAGGTGTTATCTTAAACAAATACAATGCTAAATTAGATAAATATGGTGCTTACGGCGCGTATGGTTCCTATGGAAATTATGGAAAAAAATAGAATTGTAGGATTAGAGGACAAGGGGAGAGTATGAGAGTAGATCAGTTAAGTAGATCCAGTAAGAGGATGATACTCATTATTATAGATAGTCTCATGCTATTTGTTGGTGCGCAATGTTCCCTTTTCTTTGTGAATCGGTTTGCTGATGTCTCAACTGTTCAGCTAGTCGTTTCCTACTTATTTGTATTGATTGCTTATCTGCTAGTAGCAGCCAAACTACGGATATTTTCTGTTTTAAATCGCTATACAGATTATCGTGTCTTGTTTAGTTTATTGGTTGCGACGTCACTGGCCTATCTTGTACTGTTTGTCGGGTCTCTTGCCCTGTTTCAGTCCTACAGCTACCGGTTTTGGCTATTATCATGGCTATTTTCCTCATTATTACTAATTTCTCCCAGATTGTCTTGGCGTGTGTTAAGCGAATATCAGTCTTCCGCTAAAACAAAGGTGCAAAGAAAAATTCGGACATTAGTTGTGGGAGCAGGAGCGGGAGGCAATCTCTTCACAAATACTGTTTTAAGTGATATAAGTGACATAGAAATTATAGGTATTGTTGATTCTGATAAAAACAAACAGGGAACCTATATTCATGGCATTAAGGTATTGGGAAATAGAAATGACATTCCTCGATTGGTGAAAGAATACGAAGTAGATCAAGTAACCATTGCGATTCCATCGCTTTCTGGAAACGATAGAGAGGAAATCGTTGAAATATGTAATAGCATCGGTGTGAAAGTCAATAACATGCCGAACGTTGAAGATGTTGTTGCAGGGAAAATATCTACTCAGCAGTTAAGAAAAATAGATATTGAAGACCTTCTGGGTCGCGATGAAGTAAAACTAGATCAAAGTCAGCTGCAATACTTTTTCTCTAAAAAAACAGTCTTAGTGACTGGAGCAGGAGGCTCCATTGGCTCTGAAATCTGTCGCCAAATAGCACGATTTTCTCCCGAACGTCTACTATTACTAGGGCACGGGGAAAATTCAATCTATTTAATTCATCAGGAATTAAGCAATGAATATGGCAAACAGTTTGAGATTATCCCAATTATTGCAGATATTCAGGATCGTGACTTGATGTTTGAAATAATGAGCACCTATCAACCTCACTTCGTCTATCATGCTGCAGCTCATAAGCACGTACCACTCATGGAGTACAATCCTCGTGAGGCAGTTAAAAACAATATTTTTGGGACAAAAAATGTTGCAGAAGCAGCTGGTGCAGCAGGCGTTGAGAAATTTGTCATGATTTCAACCGATAAGGCAGTCAATCCACCAAATGTCATGGGAGCTACCAAGCGAATTGCGGAAATGATTGTGACAGGATTAAATGGACAAGGAAAAACACAGTTTGTGGCTGTCCGATTCGGAAATGTCTTAGGAAGTCGCGGGAGTGTTGTTCCAGTCTTTAAAGAGCAGGTTGCAAAAGGTGGCCCGCTAACCGTCACAGACTTTCGCATGACCCGCTATTTTATGACTATTCCAGAAGCCAGTCGTTTGGTTATTCAGGCGGGCTATCAAGCTCGTGGTGGTGAGATTTTTATCTTAGATATGGGCGAACCAGTCAAGATTATTGATTTAGCAAAGAAAATCATTACGCTTAGTGGACATAGAGAAGCTGAGATTAAAATCATCGAGTCAGGTATCCGTCCAGGTGAAAAACTATATGAGGAGTTGTTAACCTCTGACGAACGAGTAAGTGAACAAATTCACGAAAAAATCTTCGTAGGAAGAGTCGTCACCAAACCATGGGAAGAAGTCATGGATTTTATCTTTCATCTTAGTGAAGGTGATACGGAAAGCTTAAGAGAAAAACTTATTGCATTTGCAAGACAAGAGTAGGATAGATAGACCCCTAAGGAGAAAAAATGAAAAATCCATTAGTATCGGTTATCGTTCCAGTTTATAATGTGGAAAGTTATCTAGATTATTGTGTGCAGAGTCTGGTTAATCAGACCTATAAAGAGTTAGAAATTATCTTGGTTGATGATGGTTCAACCGACCAATCAGGGAAGTTGGCGGATGCTTGGGCTAAAAAGGATGAACGCATCATAGTCTACCATAAGGCAAATGGTGGGTTGTCTGACGCTAGAAATTACGGTGTCCAAAAAGCGAGTGCCGACTGGATTCTATTTAGTGATTCGGATGATTATTACGATCTTTTTGCGGTAGAATATTTGGTTGCGATTCAGAAAAAGACACAGAGTGATTTAGTGACGTCTCCGATCAGACGTGTAACGAATCATGAGTCAGGCTCGACCGAATCTTATTCTGAAGAAATGATTCGGGGGGGGGGCAAGTTTGCTCAACAGAAGAAGTATTGGAAAATATGTACTATGGTGATGGAACAGGCGTTCATGCCTGTGGCAAGCTATTTAGAAAATCTGTGTTAATACAGCATCCATATCCTATTGGGAAACTATATGAAGAAACGTTTGCAACTCCCAAACATGTACTTGCTGCAGAAAAGATTGCGATGGTAACGAAAGCTACCTATAACTATTATAGGCGAGCAGGTAGTATCACTACTTCCAGTTTTACTGCTAAACAGTTAGATTTCTTTGAGGCTATTGAGGAGAATGAGCAAAGTGTCATCCCTTTATTCCCAAACCACCCTCAGATTTTAAAGGCTTTGCAGTATAGACAGGCTATTTATGGGATTGCTCTTTTGGACAAAATGTATGAATCTCATGAGTATGAGTTGTATCGTCGCTACAGGAAGGAAATTGGTAAACTGTATCGCACGGTTTTGTTCAACAAAAAAGGAAGTAGAGTGGATAAAATAAGATACCTTCTATTTTTGATTTCTCCTAAGCTATATAATATCGTAAAAAATTGGTACCAAAAAACGAATTAGCCTGAAGTAGGCGCTTCTAAAAGAGAAGAGGAAATAAGATAACTACACAAGACAGGAGTAAGAGTGCTTAATAAAGATTTTTTAGACAGTCCAGTTGTTAGACAGCAAAAAGAAGAATTAGAAAAAAAGAAATTCTCTCTTGTAAGCAAGTTTTTATTTGATAAATTTGTTTCGATCATCCTCTTATGTATCTTATCTCCGGTATTTTTAATTCTAGCTGTGTTCATTAAGCTAGAAGATGGTGGTAGTGTATTTTACCGTCAGGAACGAGTCACAACAAACGGTCGTATTTTTAAGATTTTTAAATTTCGAACCATGATTGAAAATGCAGATAAAAAAGGAAGCTTAGTGACTCTTCAAGAGGACTCAAGGATTACACGAATCGGTAGCTTTATTAGAAACTATCGTTTGGATGAAATTCCGCAACTCATAAATGTCTTGGTTGGGGACATGAGCTTTGTAGGAACTCGGCCAGAAGTTGTTAAATATGTAGAACAGTACACAGAAGAGATGAAGACCACCCTTCTTTTACCAGCTGGTATCACTTCGCTAGCAAGTATTGAATTTAAAGATGAAGATAGATTAATTAAGCAATATATGACAGAAGGAATGGAAATAGACGAAATTTATGTCACAAAAATTTTGCCAAAGAAGATGATTCCGAATATTGCATACATTAATTCATTTAGTATTTTTGAAGATATGAAAATCATGATTCGTACAGTCATTGCTGTATTGAAATGAGGTAGTAATAGTATATGAAAAAGAAAAATATACCTTTTTCTCCTCCTGATATTACAGAGGAAGAAATTGCAGAGGTTGTCGATAGCCTCCGTTCAGGCTGGATTACGACAGGTCCTAAAACGAAACAATTTGAACGAGAATTGTCAGAATACACTGGAACAAATAAGACAGTCTGCTTAAATTCTGCGACGGCAGGTTTGGAACTTGTCTTGCGTATTTTGGGAGTTGGTCCTGGAGACGAGGTTATCGTGCCAGCGATGACCTATACCGCCTCTTGCAGTGTGATTGAACATGTCGGCGCAACTCCTGTCATTGTAGATATTCAAGCTAATCATTTTGAAATGGATTACGAGGCGGTAGAAAAAGCAATTACAAATCGCACAAAGGTCATCATTCCCGTTGAGTTAGCAGGGATTCCATGTGACCATGATCGGATTCTTGAGATTGTAGAAAACTATCGTTCAACCTTTGTGGCCAAAACTCCCCTCCAAGAAGTTTTTGGTCGAATCGTCGTTTTATCAGACAGCGCACATGCTTTTGGAGCAGAATATAAGGGAAGAAAAATCGGAAATGTTGCAGACTTCACAGTCTTTTCCTTCCATGCGGTTAAAAATTTGACGACGGCAGAAGGTGGAGCAGTGACTTGGAAAGCTCATCCAAATGTAGATGATGAAGAACTCTATCGACAATTTCAAATCTTATCCCTTCATGGGCAGACCAAGGATGCCTTGGCGAAGACTAAGTTGGGAGCATGGGAGTATGACATCATTCTTCCAGGTTTTAAGTGTAATATGACAGATATTATGGCTTCAATTGGTTTAGCTCAACTGAGACGGTACCAAGGACTATTGAATCGACGGTCAGAAATTGTGGCAGCTTATAATCAAGCATTTGAAGGAACAAGAATTCATTCCTTGCAGCATATCCACTCAGATTATGTATCTTCTATGCATTTGTATATTACGCATATAGATGGGATTACATTAGAAGAGAGGAATCAAATCATTGAGAAAATGGCAGAAGCTGGCATCGCCTGTAATGTACATTACAAACCATTGCCACTGTTAACGGTTTACGCCAATATGGGATTTAACATCAAAGATTACCCCAACGCCTATCGGTATTTCGAACACACGCTAACCTTACCACTTCATACCCAGCTCAGTAATGAGGATGTGGTTTATATCATTGAAAACTTAAAAGAAATTGTAGCGAGTGTACAAGGATAGGATGATGGAGAAAGCGGTTAAAACAATTTCAATTGGTATTATTGCCTTGAATGAAGAAAATTATTTGCCTACTTTGTTGGAGACTATTTTACAGCAGACCTATAAAAGAAAAGCTGTTGAAGTCATACTTGTTGACAGTCTATCTACAGATAATACCAAGAAGATGATGTCAGAGTTTCAAAAACAGTACGGTGATGAGTTTTTAGATGTAAAAGTTTTTGATAATCCTAATACAATCCAATCTTCAGGCTGGAATGTTGTCCTTAACCATTTTACTTGCGACGCTGTACTTCGCATCGATGCTCATGCAGAATTACCGAAAAATTTTATTGAAGAAAATGTGAATTGTCTTAACACAGGAGAATTTGTTTGTGGTGGTCCGAGGACAAATATTATCGATTCAGATAGTTTATGGAAACAGTCGCTCTTACATGTAGAGCAATCTTTATTTGGGAGTGGCTTTGCATCCTATAGAAGAGAGGATACTCAGAAAAAATATGTGAAATCAGTATTTCATGGCGCTTATAGGCGCGAGGTTATCGAAACAGTCGGTCTATTTAATGAGCAATTAGTGCGGACAGAAGACAATGAGTATCATTATCGTATTCAGCAAGCTGGATATCAGATAAGATATATGAGTTCGATTCAATCTTATTACCAAACGAGAAATTCTCTTTTAAAGATGATTGTTCAGAAATACTTAAATGGATTGTGGATTGGTAAAACAATAAAAATATGTCCGCAGTGTATCTCCTTATTTCATTTAATCCCAATGGTATTTGTGCTGAGTCTGATAGTTGCTTTGCTTCTTGCAGTTTTTCACTTGCCTCAAGTATTGATTCTAATAGCTGGATTATACAGCCTAGTGATGATGACAAGTGCATTCCAAAGTTTTTGGAGAACAAAAAATGGATATGACTTCTTTATTCCAATAGGGTGTCTAGCTATCCATATTGCATATGGTTTTGGCACGATTCTAGGAATTTTTCAAAGGGCATAAGATAAGTGTAGTTAGAAAGAAAGTAGATTCTGTGAGTTAGAATATAGAAACTTAGTGGATAATGAAGAGAAATGAATAAAAAATTAACGATTCTACACATTGCGAGTATTTCGGAGAATCCCTTCAATGGCGTCTGTGTAGTGGTGCCAAGACATATTGAGGAGCAATCGCGGTATGCAGAGGTTGGTTTTGTCAATATCACCAATGAGCGTATCTCAAGCGTGGCCAATCAGCTGCCCTATTCAGCAACGTTTTCGTTGAGAAATTTAACAGCTCCTTTTCGCCAACCAGATCTGGTAATTTTCCACGAAGCGTATCGGGTAGACTATCTAAAAATAGCACGTGAGTTAAGGAAATATCAGATTCCCTACATCATCTTCCCACATGGGGAATTAACAAGAGATGCGCAGAGGAAAAAGTGGCTCAAGAAAAAAGTGGCCAATATTCTGTTGTTCAATTCGTTTATTTCGAAAGCAGCGGCGCTGCACTGTCTCTCTCAGCGTGAGAAAGAGGAAACGGCATTTTCTGTTGCCAATAAGCTGGTCATCAGAAATGGTATGGATATCTCAGCGGTTCAAAAGTCCTATCCTTCGTCTGCAAAAGAAGGCGTGAACATCCTGTATATTGGAAGATTAGATGCCTACCATAAAGGGCTAGATTTATTAGTAGATGCAGTTCGTCTCAAGGCGGATTATTTACGTCAACAAAAAGTTAGTGTGACTATTTTTGGTCCGGATTATGCTGGGCGTGCAGCTCATTTACAGAAATTAATTGCAGCGGCTGGGGTGGAAGATTTGATCATCCAGTCAGATGCTTTAGCAGGGATAGAAAAAGAACAAGCCTTACTTGCCTGCGATTTGTTTATCCAAACGTCTCGATTTGAAGGGATGCCACTTGGTATTCTGGAAGCCTTGAGTTATGGAATTCCTTGCTTAGTGACCGAAGGGACGACCTTAGGTGGACAGATTGAGCAGGCAAATGCTGGCTGGGTAGCCCAAACGAATGCAGAAAGTATTGCAACTGTTTTAGAGCAAGCGATTCAAGAGCAATCCGATTATGCTGAAAAAGGGAGGGCTGCAGTCCAAATGATAAAAGAGCAGTTTTCCTGGGATAACATTGCTCAAGAAACGATAGAGTACTATCAGACAGTGCTCAATAAAACCAAGTGAAAGAGGAAATATGGTTTTTTATTCTTTAATCATGTTACTGATGCTTCCCGTCTCCCTATACAAAGGGCAGCAAGTTCCATCCAAATTGCAGATAGGACTTAAATTATTTTTCTTTTATTGCCTAGCTGTCTTTCGTACCTTAGAGATTGGAAATGATACCCATACCTATTATAACCTGTTTACATTCATTTCTGGTTCGAGTGATTCTAGTATCAGTGCCCTTTCTGGTCGATATGAAATCGGCTACTTGTGGCTCAATCAGACAATTGCTTCCCTGACAAACAATTTTTGGGTCTTCTTAGCCATTGTCACAGCGATTATCTACTACGCCTATTATAAGTTCATTGATCGTTACTCTCTTAATCCAGCCTTCTCAGTCTTTTTATTTTTTATACTTGGATTTTGGGGACAGACTGTCAATATCTTGCGCGTGCAGTTGGCACTAGCCATGACGATTTTTGCTTTTTTGGCCTTTCGTGATAAAAAAATCTGGCAGACAGTGTTTTTTATGATTCTTGCAGTCTCCTTTCAGAGGATAGCAGCGGTCTTTATTCTTAGTTTTTTGGTTCCTCCAAAGATTAACAAGCGTCTTTATTCTTTTATGTTCATCTCGGCTCTAGCGGTTTGGCTCTTTTTACCTCAGATTCTTTCGATTGCGGCTCTTGTTGTCCCTTATTTTCGTACTTATCTAACAAGTAGTCACTATGTTGTAGGGGATGTAAAGTTGGCTGCCATTTTTGGGGCAATAGTTCGGTTTGTTTTCCTTGCTTTTTGTCTATACATCTTTAAGGTACATGAAAAAGAGCTATCTGAGAAAGAACGAACAGCTCTCATCTATCAAATCAATATGATCTTTATTTCTTTTTTGATTACGTTGATTTCCTTGCGCTTTAATCTCTTGGACCGTTGCCAAACCTTTAATTGGCTCTTTATCATTGTCTTAATCCCCAATACTTTGAACAGGATAAAAAACTGGAAAAATAAGGTTCTTTCATTTGTAGCTATTTTAATATTTTGTATAGCCCAATTTTTCGTGTTCAATATTTACCGTCCGAACTGGAATCACACGTATCCATATAAAACGATTTTATTAGAAGGTAGATAGAACTATCATGGGTAAATCGTATATCAACCCGAAGAAGGAGTAAAAAACGTAGATGGCAACTGCTATTTCAAACCAAACAATGAAAGAATTACAGTTAAATATTTTAGAAGATGTAATTCAGTTCTGCGAAGAAAATAAGATTCGGTATTTCTTGAGTGGTGGGTCGATGCTTGGAGCTATTCGGCACGGAGGTTTTATCCCTTGGGATGATGACATTGATCTGTGTATGCCTAGACCAGATTATCTTCGCTTCCTGACGGAATATAGGCATGAGCGCTTTAAGGTATATGCCTGGGAGCTAGACAGCGATTTCCGCTGTACTTATGCAAAAGTAGCGGATTTAAAGACAATCCTCGAAGAAAATGCTGATTTTAACAAAGAGATAGGAATCAATATTGATATTTTTCCAGTGGATGGGCTACCGGAGAAAGCTAAAAATAGAAAATGGTTTGTTTCCTACATGATTTTTCTTAATCGCTTGGCATCTTTTCTTATTTTAAAAGATTTATCTAAGAGAGGATTCTTAAAATCGGCGATTATTGCAGCAGTTCAACAGACTATGAAAATGTTAAAGGTAGAGCGCAAACTGATTGGTCATGTGATTAAAAAGGCTCAAACCTACTCTTTTGCACAGGCTTCGTACGTTGGTGTGGTGGTGTGGGGGTATGGTCTCAAAGAGATTTTTCGTAAAGAAACGATGACAACCTACCTCACAGTTCCTTTTGAACACTATCAGGTAACGATTTTAGAAGAGTATGAAACCTATCTTTCGCAAATCTATGGAGACTACATGACATTACCACCTGAAGAAGAACAAACGGCTACGCATCAATCGCAAGCCAGATGGAAAGAAGAATAGCTAGGATAGCAAAATGGGAAAGGATTCAGATGAAAACCAGTAAAGAATTGTATTCGCAAGCTTTTTCAGAATATCGATTAGGGGAAGAAACCCTCAAAAAACTCCAAGCGGAGTTGCTTTCTGTCTTTTTAGATATTAAAAAAGTCTGTGATGAACACCAGATTTCTTATATGATGGCAGGAGGATCTCTTTTGGGAACAGTTCGCCATCAAGGCTTTATCCCTTGGGATGATGATATGGATCTGATGATGCTAAGAGAAGACTATGAAAAGTTTAGAGACATTTTTTCGCAAGAATTTTCAGAAAAATATCTATTGGCAGAGCCATTCTTCCATGAAAAATATTTTTACAAAATGCCGAAGGTCTATAAAAAAGGGACGACCTATGTTGAAATTGCGAATGCAGGTTTGAAGGCGTTTGACATGATTTTTATAGATATTTTTATCATCGAAAATCTTCCTGAATCTCGCCTGATTAGAAAACTAAAGGGAAGTCTGTACAATCTTGCCTATAAACTGTCTAGTGTGTGCATTGACTATCTCTATCCATCACCGGCTATTGAGAAAGCCGCTGGCCAACATGAAGAAGTGACGAAGTATTATCGACTTAGAAAACGCTTGGGCTGGTTAGCGACTCATTTAGGAGGGATTCATTTTTATCTAAAAATCTGTGATAAGCTAGCACGACAGAAAAAAAACTCTCAAGTATTAGGTCTTCCTTCTGGGATTAGCTTTGAGCGGGAGGTATTTCCAAGAGATATCCTTACACAGACAATAACGGGTTCCTTTTGTGGATACGAGGTGAATATTCCGCAACAATATGATGTCTATTTGTCTAACTTATACGGGAAGAATTACATGATGATACCACCAGAAGAAAAGAGAGAATATCATGTGGCTTACAAAGTGGAATGTTAGCGTGTTCTATCATGATGGAAAGGGATAAAAGAAGATGAATATAGCAGTTATATTTGCAGGTGGTTCTGGAACAAGAATGCATTCAAAAGATAAGCCGAAGCAATTTTTATTGGTTCACGGCAAACCCATTATTGTTCATACGATTGAATTATTTGAAAACCATCCAGAAATTGATGGAATCGTGGTTGTCTGTATTGAAGAATGGATTCCGTATATGGAGGAGATGAAATACCGCTATCGATTGGATAAGATTTCTGGAATCGTTCCTGGTGGAAGAACAGGGCAACTATCGATTTATAATGGTTTGGTTGCGGCTGAGGAAATCTACGGTAAAGAGGGGAATATCGTCCTAATCCATGACGGAGTCCGCCCTCTTATTACCGAACAGACTATCTCAGATAATATTTCTTCTGTTAAGGAATTTGGCACGGCTGTTACCTGTACAACCGCCAAAGAAACTGTTATTTTGATTAATGACGAAAACGAGGTAGACGAGGTTCCAAGCAGGGAACATTCACGCTTTGCCAAAGCTCCTCAAAGTTTTTGGTTAGCAGATATTTTAGCTGCTCATCACAAAGGCTTGCAGGAAGGAAGAGAAGATTTTATAGATTCCTGTACGATGATGAGGCACTATGGACATACCTTGCATGTCGTTATTGGGCCACATGAAAATATAAAAATTACGACACCAGATGATTTTTATACCTTTAGAGCATTGTACGATGCGAGGGAAAATCAGCAACTAGAATAGGGAGAAAACAGATTGGAAGGACACGGAAATCCGATTTTGCAAGAAGATTTGGACATCATAGCAAATGCGGCTATTGCTGTCGAAGAATTCAAAGATAGTACGGTATTAGTAACAGGTGCTACCGGCTTGGTCGGTGTCAATTTGGTTAGAGCACTTGCTTGTATGAATCGTATTCGTCAGCTCAATATGACGATTTACGCTTTAGTACGAAATCGGCAAAAAGCGCAGATGATCTATGGTGAGCTTCTACAACGAACAGATATTCATCTGATTGAGGCAGATCTTATTGCTGATAGTTTTGGGCAAGAGCTTTCTGTAGTACAATTTGATCATATCATCCATGCAGCGAGTGTGACGACTTCAAAAGTGATGATTGAAAAACCGGTTGAAACAATAATGACCTCTTTAGTCGGTACAAAACGCTTGCTAGACTTGGCCCATCAAGTAAATGCGAAAAATTTTGTCTATATTTCTTCTATGGAAGTGTATGGAACCTTTGATGGTGCTGAAACAAGCATGGTGACAGAAGAGCAGATGGGGTATATTGACCCCTTGGAAGTGAGAAGTAATTATTCTCAGAGCAAGCGCATGTGTGAAAATATGTGTATCGCCTATCATTCGCAATACGGCTTAAATGTCAAAATTGCTCGCTTATCTCAAACGTTTGGTGCTGGAATATTGTCAGGAGAAAATAGGGTTTTTGCCCAATTTGCAAATAGCGTACTAAATAAAAAAGATATTGTTTTACATACAAAAGGCCTGTCTGAAGGAAATTATTGTTATCTGAGAGATACGATAGCAGCGATTTTAGTTATCTTAGTAGATGGAAAAGCTGCTCAAGCCTACAATGTATCAAACGAAGAGACGCATACAACCATTTACGATATGGCAAAAATGGTCTGTGAAGAAATCGCCAATCATGAGATACGTGTAGTGTTAGATATTCCGCAGTCCAATATCTTCGGCTATGCTCCTGATACGAAATTGAAATTAAAAACAGACAAGTTGCAAGCATTAGGCTGGGTTCCTAGTGTTGGACTAAAGGAGGCCTATTTACGTATGATAGAAAGTATTAAATGGGAGCAGGAGCAGCAAGTTTGAGGAATTTCTTACGTTTTACAAGCACGTTCATGATTTCATAGAAGACAAGCTATCTGACTCTCTCATTTTTGATTCGATAGTAGTTGTGGGGTGTGTGCCTATTTATCAGAAGGGCATCTGTCTTTTAGGGAGTAGTGACTTGCTTGCCTAAAGAGATTGTTTACTAGCGTTAAGAATGGACATCAGGAGAATTTCGTGAAGAAAGTATTATATTATACATTTGGTTTAAATAGCGGAGGCGTGGAAAATTATTCTATCAATCTATACAAAAATATAGATAGGAATGAGCTAGACGTTGACATTGTGACTTTTTATCAACGAGAAGAGTTTTTTGACAAGGAGTTAGCTGAGGCAGGTGGTAGGAAGCTCCCTTTAGTGCAGCCACAGACTTATCCTAGATGGAAAGAGCGATTTCTTGCTATGAAAAATTTATATGCACTAGCTAAAACCGGTAAGTATGATGTCGCCTATTTTAATCTTGGGTGGCCTGTTTCGATATTAAAGTATCCTCTGATTTGTCGTTTGGCAGGAATGAAAAAGATAATTATCCATTCGCACAATGGAGGCGGACTCAATATTGGCTTGACTCAGAAAATACTGCTTCACTTTGGTAGAAAAGCAGCTCATCTCATTGCTACAGAAAAGTTTGCTTGTTCTGATAAGGCGGCTGAATGGATGTTTGGGACAACCAAAGGAGTTCACGATATTAAGAATGGCATCGAAGTAGAGCGCTTTCGTTACAAGGACTCTGTTCGCAGGAAGATGAGAGAAGAACTATCTATCGCAAAAGATACCCTCGTTTTAGGGGCGATTGCTCGATTTCATAAGCAAAAAAATCATGCATTTATGCTATCCATGTTTGAAAAGTTGCTTCGTATCCGTCCTGATGCTTGCTTGCTTATGGTAGGAGAAGGGACGTTGAGGCAAGAAATGGAAGCCTTGGCTGAGAAATTACAGATTGCTGATAAGGTTCTCTTTTTAGGAGAGCGAAAAGATACGGAGCGGTTATTACAAGCGATGGATGTTTTGGTGATGCCATCACTTCTTGAAGGTCTGCCGATTGTAGGAATTGAAGCACAGACGGCGGGTCTAAACTGCTTGGTAGCAGATACTGTTTCACAAGAGTTAGATATTACCGGGAATGTAACTTTCCTTCCTTTGGAGGAAGAAGCATGGGTAGAAGTATTGGCCAAGCATGAAGACTATGAGCGCCACGATATGAGCCAGAAGATTCGTGATGCAGGCTATGATAGTCGCCATACAGCTGCTCTGGTACAAAAGATTATCAAAAAAGCAGTCGGAGAGGGCTAATTTGCTCCTCTTGTTCTTTCAATCTTGGACATAGGTATGCTGGGGCAAGAGATAGAAGTTAACATAGAAAGAAAAGGAGTTATCATGAAGATGAATATCGCCATGGCGGCGGATGTTTACTACAAAGACCAGTTAGAAGTAGCGATGAAGTCAATTCTGCTCTACAATCGCAATGTCCACTTCTTTTTGTTGAATAAGGATTTTACGGAACGAAAACAATTCCTATCTAGGAATGAGAACGCTGAGGAGAGTTATCATGAAAACTAGGACGCAGCAAGCTTTGCACAATTCATTCTCTACGATTAGTATATTCTTTCTTCGTCTTATCTTTGAATTTATCAATCGGCTCCTCTTTCTTCGTTTTTTAGGAGTGTATTATCTAGGATTAAATGGGATATTTACGAGTATTTTAGGTACGCTTTCCCTAGCAGAGCTAGGCATTGGGACCTCTATTACCTTTGCTTTGTATAAGCCGATTGCTGAGAGTAAAACAAGGAAGATTGTTGCGTATATGCGCTTGTATCGTGCAATTTATCGCGTGATTGCCTTTATTATATTACTATTAGGCTTGGCTGTCTTACCATTTCTTCCGACCATTTTACAAGAAAGTAGCCTCACGACTGAAGTCATTTCCATTTATCTCTTGTTTTTAATGAATTCTGTTATGGGCTATCTCTTATTTTCTTATAAACAAAGTTTACTAGTGGCTTATCGAGAAAACTACGTGATTTCTTGGATGAATTTTGGTATTATCATTGTTTCTAGTCTGATACAGTGGATAGTGTTGTTTACAACACAAAGCTATCTATTGGTGCGTACCTTGATTTTGCTAACCACGCTTGTCTCGAATCTTCTCATTTCTTACTTAGTTGATAAGCGTCATCCTTTGAACGATGAAGAAATTGAGCCATTAACTCCGTCTGAAAAATCTAGCTTAAAGAAAAATGTATTTGGTAATTTAGCTGGGAGTATCGCCGGTGCGGTTGTATTTAGTACAGATAATATCTTAATGTCTACCTTTATTAGTGTAGCTACAGTAGGACTTTATTCTAATTATACAATTATCACGGGTAGTCTGAACTCTTTCTTATCACAATTGATGGGGTCTCAAAGATCGACCGTGGGCAATTTGGTACACACTTCAGATGGTGAAAAAGTTTATCAGATGTTCAAACGCTATAACTTTTTAAATTTTGCGATTGCCTTTTTATTTTCTTTGTCAATTGTTATATTAATTCAACCATTTATAATGCTTTGGCTTGGAAAAGAGTATTTGCTATCTTCTCGGATTGTCGCGTTACTCAGTGTCTACACGTTTGTTCAAATGTATCGCTATGCTGGATTTGTTTTTTATAATGCATATGGACTTTACTGGGAATCACGGCATAAACCAATTGCAGAAGCTGTGTTGAATTTGACACTCTCCTTACTATTTTTAGCTGTTTTTAAATGGGGAATAGAAGGAATATTACTCGGGACCATTTGTTCGACCTTGCTGACCAATACTTGGTTTGAACCGTATATCATTTTTAAGTATGGTCTAAAAAGGCCAATTACAGAATTTGTATGGACGAACGTGAAACAGTGGGGATTATTTTTTGGAGTCTTGGGACTTATTCATTGGCTCAACACGCTGCTCGTCCTTCCATACGGGCTACTGCCTTGGCTGTGCGCAGCTACTTTAACGGTTCTGGCCTTATCTTCTATCATTTTTCTCGTATACAATAAAAATGAAGAATTCAAATGGTGGTGGCAGTTGCTCACTAGTAGATTTGCAAAACTAATTCGTAAATGAGAGGATGTTTGAAACAAAATGAAAAATGGGAACTAGTATCATAAAATACGGTTAATCGTGATATGATTTGATTTCTTGAATTATTGTCTTTAAACATTGACTCAATTCCCAAAAATGCAGCTATTCCGCTCTCAGAAGTTGATGTATTTGAGGTTTAAAAAAATTTCTAGCAAGATAAGTATTATAAATGTTCGTATATCTTATCTTTGTATTAGGATGTTTGTTGCTACCTGATGCTGGTGTTTTCTATCCCAGTGATACTCTGACGTGAAACCTACTTAAACTCATCTAAGTAATTTCTAGAATGATGAAACAGCTTGGGCTCTTGACTATTGCTGGTATGATGAACGCCGTAATTGTTGGTAGCATAGCTTAAGAAAGTGGTCAATTTATTTGTTAAGAGTTGTAGTGAAAGAAGACTTCGTACTAGATGGGTAGATTGAGGCGTTAGTTTGCTAAAGCTAGCTAAACAAGTAAAAGAGCAGAACTTGTGTTTTCCAAATATTTATCGCATAATAGAGTTACTTACGTGTAATCCAAGGAGGAATTGTGATGCTCACTATAACCCCAATGCTAACGGATAAGGAAAAAGAAGATAAGGCCTATGTTCACTGGAAGTCCTGGCAAGAAGCCTATGCGCACTTGTTACCAAATCATTTCTGGAAAGAGTATACCTTGGAGCGCTGTCGCAAATGGGCTTTTGACTATCCCAATGATGTCTTTGTCGCAAAGATGGAGGATAAGGTTGCCGGCTTTGTTTGCTGCGCAGCTTCTCAGCAGGAAGACTTGGAGAATGCGGGAGAGATTTACGCTATTTATATTTTAGCAGAATATTACGGACAGCAAATCGGTTACCGTTTGATGCAGTTTGCCTTGGAACAGCTGAAGGAGTTTCAACAAGTTTCGCTTTGGGTTTTGGACGGCAATGAACGAGCAATTCGCTTCTACGAGCGTGTTGGATTTCGGTTTGATGGAGTCAGTAAGGTGGTCCATTTAGGCAAGGACATGATTGAAAAAAGAATGATTTATACAGTCTAAGGAGGAAGTATGTCGCGGAAGGAACTGGTTACGCTGACCAATATGTGTTTGATTGAAGATAAAAAGGGGCGAGTGGTCGTTCAGCGCAGAGACCCTAAAGTCTATCGCTGGTCAGGGCTTGCATTTCCTGGCGGACACATCGAAGCTGGTGAGAATTTTCACGATTCGGTTGTCCGAGAAGTCTTGGAAGAAACCGGCTTGACGGTTGAAAATCCTCAATTGGTTGGACTAAAGCATTGGCCAGATAAGGATGGTCATCGCTACATCGTTTTTCTCTATAAGGCGAAGCGCTTTTCTGGTCAACTACAATCAAGCGATGAGGGAGAAGTCTTTTGGTTTCCCAAAACCGAATTACCTCAGATGGATCTGGCTTATGATTTACTAGAGGTTTTAAAGGTTATGGATGATCCAAGCCAGTCAGAATTTTTCTATACACAAAAAGATGAAAATGGAGAATGGGATAAGCATTTTCGGTAATCAGTGAGCAAGTCTAGAAGAGATACTGGGCTTGCTTTTATTTTGGGCTCTTTGTCAACTGTAGTGGGTAGATGTCAGCTAACATCTAGAGAGGACCAAGTTGGTCTTCTCTTTTTTGATATTGATGGCAATCAAAATCCGCTTTTTGAAGTTTTCATCTTCCGAAATCCAAAGGCATTACGCTTGATGACTTTGATAAGATTATTGGTAGCTTCCAATTTAGCGTTGGAATAAGGCAATTCCAAGGCGTTTAAAACCTTGTCCTTATCCTTTAGAAACGTCTTAAATACCGTCTGGAAAATAGGGTTAACAGTGGCTATTTCTTGCTCAATTAGGTCAAAGAAATGATCTGAGTTTTTCTCTTGGAAATGGAATAAAAGAAGTTGATAGAGTTCATAATGTTGTCGTAACTCATCTGAGTAGGATAGGAGCTTGTCTAAGATTTCCTTATTGGTCAAATGCATGCGAAAAGTAGGGCGATAAAACCGCTTGTCACTGAGTTTACGGCTATCTTGTTGTACCAGTTTCCAGTAGCGTTTGAGCGTCTTGTATTCATGCGATTTGCGGTCAAAAGCATTCATGATTTGGGTACGGACACGGTTCATAGCACGGCTGAGATGTTGCACAACGTGGAAACGATCAAGCACGATTTTAGCATGAGGAAAAAGTTGTTTGGCTAGTTGATAGTAAGGGCTAAACATGTCCATAGTGATGAATTTAACGCGGTTTCTGACCTGTCTAGGGTATCTCAGAAAGTGATTTCGGATGGTAGCTTGCGTTCTTCCATCAAGGATAGTGATGATGTTATTTGTGTCAAAATCTTGAGCGATAAAGCTCATTTTCCCTTTCTTGAAGGCATACTCATCCCAGGACATGATTTCTGGAAGCTTAGCCCAATCCGTTTCAAACTTAAACTCATTGAGTTTTCGAATAACTGTAGATGTAGAAATGGAGAGTCTGTGTGCGATATGTGTCATTGCTTGCTTTTCGATGAGTAATTGTGCGATTTTCTGGTTGACAGCGACAGATATTTGATGGTTCTTCTTAACAATAGGAGATTCAGCGACCGCCATTTTCCTACATTCCTTGCATTTGAAACGACGCTTTCGAAGGCGGATAAGTAGCGGATAGCCAGCAGTTTCTAAGTAGGGGATTTTAGAGGCTTTTTGGAAGTCGTACTTAGCCATTTGTCCCTTGCAGGAAGGGCATTTAGGGGCTGTGTAATCCAAGTGACCGTGGAGTTCTAAGTGTGTTCCCATGTCGCATTCATTAGTGATATTTTTGTCTTTCATTTTGAGAAAATTTGTGATAAGATTTAGTTGTTCCATATGAGTCTTTCTAAATGATAGTTTTGTCGCTTTTCATTATAGGTCATATGGAACTTTTTTTCCACATTGAAAAAGGTTCCATAATCTCTGCGGCGGGCGTACCCACTACAGATATTATAGAGCCTTTATTTTTAGATTAAGCACAAATTTACATTTTTTAAAAGATATGAATAAAAATACAATTAATGGTTGACAGATGAATAAAAATGCTTTATAATGAGAATATCTTTTGAAAAAAGGAGAAAATGGGATGAAAATGAAAGAAAAAGTCCGATGATATTACAGATTTAGTAATATCGATGATCGTCATAATGTTTGAATAGAAAAGAGGAAGAAAAATGAAATTGAAAAAAATGATGACAGCAGCAGTAGCTCTTGTAGCGGGTTTGAGTTTGGCAGCGTGTGGTGGTGCTAGCAAGGATACAGGAAAGGACTCTTTAGAAAAAATCAAAGAAAAAGGCACCTTGGTAGTGGCGACCAGTCCAGACTATGCACCGTTTGAGTTCCAAACTTTAGTTGAAGGGAAAAATAAGGTTGTTGGAGCGGATATTCTGTTGGCAGAAAAATTGGCAGAACAATTAGGAGTGAAATTGGAAGTTTCATCAATGAACTTTGATAATGTCCTAAATAGTGTGCAAAATGGCAAGGCTGATATTGCTATTGCAGGACTATCTGTGTCTGAAGAACGTTTGAAGGTATTTGACTTTTCAGAAGCCTATTACAAGGTAAAGGACATGCTCTTGGTAAAACAAGATGCTGTTAAGAGTTTTGGATCGATAGAGAGTTTAGCGGGTAAAAAAATAGCTGTTCAAAAAGGAACAACCCAAGAAATTTATGCAAAAGAGCAATTGAAAGATTCAAGCATCATCTCGCTTACTCAAATGGGAGAAGCTATTAATGAGTTGAAATCTGGTCAAGTTGATGCTGTTTTATTGGATTCTCCAGTCGCATTGGGCTACACCTCTCAAAATAAGGATCTTGCTACTGCAGATATTGCATTTCCAGAGACTGAAGCGAATACAAAGGCTATTGCCATGTCAAAAGATAGTGGCGAATTAAAGACAGAAATCGATAAGATTATTAAAGGGCTTGTGGAGAGTGGTGAGTATGAAACTTACTTGAAAGAAGTTGCCAAATATACAGCAGTTGAATAAACAAAGCCCCCAATCCAGAAGGTGGATTGGGGGTATGTGTGTCTAGCAAAGATACAGAGGTCTCACTCCCTCAGCTAACCTCCGTTACCCCTGCGATTTTTAAGGGGCGAGTTGTGCTCGTTCTATTTCCAGCCTTCCACAATTCTCAATTGTGGAAGCTAGTCAGATGTTGATTTTTATAGAGTGTCAAATATAGTTGCAAGAAAGTTACGATATTGAGCGTTTCTAATCTGGCTATTAAAGAGGAGTGAATCTTAGCGGTTATTATACGTCTTATTTTTTAGTTCCTAGTTCGCTGATTCGCTCGAGGTAATAGGTGGTCAGGCGTGGTATAGTGATACGTGATCCATTTTCATCTGCTTTAATGGTGAATCCTTCTGTTGGAATGGTGTTGGAAGAAAAAAACTAGTCGGTACTCAGCTCCTTCTGGGAGATCCAACGGTAAATCGTAAATTTCCTGGTCATTGAAGTTATTGACCACTAGGATTTCTTCGTCATCGCTATAACGGCAAAAAGCGTAACAGTTAGCTTCTTCTACAATCTTAGCCCATTTAAATCCTTTTTCATGAGCTTGATAGTCATACTTCCAAAAAGCGTCGTGTTTGCGGTAAAAAGTAGTAAGGCTCTTCATCATTTGAGCAAAGGATTGGTGCGTTGGGAAGTCGAGCAAGTTCCAGTCCATTTGAGTATACTCATGCCATTCGCGAATATGGCCCCATTCATTTCCCATAAAGAGTAGTTTTTTACCTGGATGGGCAAAGAAATAACTATAATAAGCACGCGCCAGATGGAATTTGTCTTCGTAGCTACCATTCATTTTGTTGACAATGGAGCCTTTTCCATGAACGACCTCATCATGGGAGAGAGGGAGAATGAACTGTTCACTTTGATTGTAGTACATTCCAAATGTGATTTCCTTGGCATGGTGCTTGCGGAAAATAGATGGCCGTTCCATGTGTTTCAAGGTATCATTCATCCAGCCCAAGTCCCATTTCATATCAAAGCCAAGTCCGCCTTCTTCAAGGGAATGGGTAACTTTTGGATAACTCGATGAGTCTTCAGCGATCATCACCACACCCTTGTATTCGGTATGAATCAAGGCATTGACCCGTTTGATAAAATCAATAGCTGTGTGGTTGAGCTTGTCGTCTTCTGTTTCTCCACGCCAATAGAGGAGGTAAGACAGAGCGTCCACTCGAATACCGTCAAAATGAAATTCGTTTAGCCAGTATTTGATATTGGATAGGAGGAAGGAGCGTGTGACACCTTTTCCAAGGTCAAAATTAGCTGTACCCCACTGCCGGTTTTCTCGGTCGCTCTCAATTTCGTATTCATAGAGCCAGCTACCGTCAAATTGGTAGAGCCCATGGGCATCCTTGCAGAAGTGGAGTGGTACCCAGTCAAGGATAACACCAATTCCTGCTTGGTGGCATTGGTCAATGAGGTATTTTAACTCGTCTGGCTTGCCGTAACGACTAGTTGGACTGTAGTAACCTGTCACTTGGTAGCCCCAAGAAGCGTCTAGTGGATGCTCTGTGATGGGCAAGAGTTCAATATGGGTAAACTGATGCTCTTTGACATAGTCGATGAGCAGGGGTGCTAGCTCTTTATAGGTGTAAAAAGGATTTGCACCGCCTTCAGCTGCAAACTTTTGCTTCCAAGAGCCTAGATGGACTTCATAGACAGAAAAAGGTGCTTCTTTAAAGTCATAGTTGACTCGCTCGTACATCCATTTTTCATCGGAAAATACATAATTAGAATAGTAAGTGGTTGATGCGGTATTAGGACGGAGTTGGCTAAAGAAAGCATAGGGATCTGCCTTATAGAGTTCTCTGCCATCATGGGTCACGATGAGATACTTATAGTCTTCTAGTGACTGCAGGCCATTGATATAGAGTTGAAAAACACCGTCTAGTTCGCGTTGCATAGGATGGGTCTTTTGCCAGTTGTTAAAGGAACCTATGACAAAGACGCTTTGAGCGTTGGGCGCCAAAACACGAAATTCGGTACCAAGGATTGTCTCTTCCTCCTTGATGATGTGGGCCCCTAATTTTTCATAAAGACTGGTATGTTCACCAGTATGTAAATAGTATAGGTCAAGATCTGTGAAGGTCATAAATTTTACTCCCGCATAGTTGATTCGATTATCCTTGAAGCTGAAAAAGCATAGACAGATAACAGTCAACTACTGCGTTATTCTGTTTTTACGAATTCTGCTAAGAGCGACTGGATTTTCTACCCAGCCGCTCTATAGTATGTAGTTGTCAAAGTTTAATATGTTATTTCGTTATAGAGATCAATATAGCGTTTGGCGGATGCTGTCCAGCTGACGTCTGTTGTCATGGCCTGACGAACTAGTTGCTGCCAATCTTCTGGACGATTATAGTAGGTATCAAGGGCCAAATCGTAAACTTGCTTCATATTGTAGGCATCTTTGCCCCAGAAGCTAAAGCCACGCCCTTCTTTGGTTATTTCATTGTAAGGAAGGACGGTGTCGCGCAAGCCCCCGGTCTCACGGACAAGTGGGAGTGTACCGTAATGCATGGAAATCAGTTGGCTGATGCCGCATGGTTCAAACATAGATGGCATGAGAAAGAGGTCACTCGCTGCATAAATCTGGTGTGCTAGAGGCTCATTGTAGCCTTGATAGAAGGCGAACTTATCTGGATGAGCATGCTTGAAGTAGTGGAAGGCATTTTCGATGTCCGCTTCTCCATTTCCAAGAATGACAAATTGTACATGAGCTTGTAAGAGTTGGTTGAGGACTTCTGTCAAGAGATAGAAGCCTTTTTGCCAGGTTAGGCGAGATACGATACCAACTAAGATGACGTGTTCATCTTGCGGTAAGCCAAACTGGGCTTGAAGGGCTAGTTTATTCGCCTTTTTATCGTGAATGGATTTCAGTGAGTAGTGATGTGACAGGTACTCATCTGTCTGGCTATTCCAGGTATCGTAGTCAATTCCATTGACAATTCCTAATAGGTCATGGCGACGCAATTCTAAGACATGTTGCATATTTTCGCCAAATTCTTCTGTCAGGATTTCTTGGGCATAGGTTTCAGATACAGTAGTCACCTTGTCTGCGTAGAGAATCCCTAATTTCATAAAGCTGATACAGTCATCATGGAAGCGTGCGATGCCGTCTACGTAGTAGCTGTAATCCATTCCTAAAGCTGACCAGAGAGCTTGTTTGTTAAAAATTCCCTGGAAGGCTAGATTGTGAATGGTAAAGACATGCTTGATGGCACGAAATTCTTCACGATAGCTATAAAAAGTCCGACATAGAAATGGAATGGCAGCCGTGTGCCAGTCATGGGTATGAATGACATCTGGGAAGAAGTGGAGTGCTTCTAACAAGCGACAGGTCGCATGCTGGAAGAATCCAAAGCGCATGGCGTCGTCATCGTAGCCGTAGAGATCTTTGCGTTCAAAAAAATCACGGTGTTCGATAAAGTAGAAGGTAACTCCATCCAGCACTTGTTGGTAGACGTTGGCCATAGACTGGATATCGCCTGCTCGTACATCAAAACTCGAAACATAGTCAAAGTCTGAGTGATTATTGATAGCGATTTTAAGGTAGAGTGGTAGAACAACTCGGACATCCATTCCTTGTTTGACCAATTCTTTTGGTAGGGAGCCAATTACATCAGCTAATCCACCTGTTTTGATAAAAGGAAGACCTTCTGAAGCGACAAAGAGAACAGATTTTTTGGACATAGTTCCTCCTAGATAACTTGATAGGCTTTTAGATAGGCAGGTGCAGTCGCACTTCCTTTAATGTCAACTGGGTGGATAATAGTAGTTGATTTATCAACAATGGCATTTTCGATATTAGCACCGCTCTTAATGGTTACACCGTTTAGAATGATAGAGTTTTTAATCACAACACCTTCTTCGATGACCACATCCCGGTCGATAACAGAATTTTCTACTTGACCGTTGATATTTCCGCCATTTGAAATCAAGCTTCGTTTGACATCTGCCAGTGGTCCGTAAAGACATGGAGAGCTATCGCTTGTTTGTGTATGGATTGGCCAGTTGTGCTTGAAGAGTAATTTCCGTGTGTCTGGGTCAATGAGGTCAAGCTGCGTTTGGAAATACGCTTCAACAGTATTGATACAAGCAACAAAATCGCGATGGGCGTAGCCGACAATCTTGTATTGGTTGACAACGTCTCGTAAAATGTCTTTAAGCCAGTAAAGAGAAGAAACTTTATTGGCACGTTTGATTAGTTCAACAAAGAGCGTTCGTTTCATGAAGTAGGCTTCAAGGGAAACAGGGCGGTTCTTGTATTTACCGTGATTTTCTTCAAATTCAATAATCCGCTTGTCTTCGCCAAATTTGAGAGTTTGGCAGCCGATGAAGTTCTCCTTGGCATTGGTAACGTTTTTATACAAGACAGTGATATCGGCTTGGGTTGCCAAGTGCTCATCTAGTAATTTTGAGTAGTCTTGGCTGTAGATAAAGTAGGACGGCGCAATCAGGACATATTCCTTGTTTGAATTTTCAATATAGTGGATATGGTCTGAGAAGGCCTTAATATCGTGTTGATAAATTGAATTAAAATCTGTTGCGCTGTTGAGCAAGCGTAATTTTCCACGTTTGCTGTTGATATTGTAATGTTTACCAGTTCCGACGTGCTGAATGGTTGAGCGCATTTTTACAGGCATATAAACCTGAAAATCATTGATTCCAGAGTTGGACATGTTGGACAAAACAAAGTCGATTAAGCGGTAGCGCCCCAGGAAACCAAAGGCTTGAACGCCACGGTGATCCATGACATCTCCAAAATGCACATTATTTCCTTCGATATTGACAATTCCTAATGTATTTCTTAGCATGGTAATCCTTTCTTACTTGCTTATGTTTTTATCAATCAAGAGAATAGAGTCAGCAGTACCGGATAGTTTAGTTCCTTCTGCAATCTTCACATTTTCCGCGACAATGGCATAATCTAATTGCACATTTTCACCAATCGTAGCGCCAGGTAGTAGGACAGAATTTTTTACGGAAGCTCCGTGGTTAACCAGTACATTTGTTGAAATAACAGAATGTTCAACACTTCCTTCGATAATTGCACCCTTGTCGATATAAGCACTACGGACAGTTGCGTTTGAACCGATAACTTGGGCAGGAGAACCAGAATCTTCTGAGTAGATTCTCCAAGATGAATCAGATAGGTCTAAGTCATCGGCATGGTCAATCAAGTCCATGTTCGATTCCCAAAGGCTGTTGACAGTTCCTACATCCTTCCAGTAGCCACGGAATGGGTGAGCATAGAGGCGTTTGCCATCTGCCAAGTATTTTGGAATAATATCGTGACCAAAGTCGTGTGATGACGTATCTAGCTTATCATCTTCAAGAAGATATTTCCGGAGGGTCTTCCAAGTAAAAATGTAAATTCCCATTGAAGCGAGATTGCTTTTTGGCTTAGCTGGTTTTTCTTCGAATTCTTCGATGCGGTACTGGCTATCGGTATTCATGATACCAAAGCGTGATGCTTCTTTCATTGGGACTTCGATAACGGCAATCGTTGCATCTGCTTCGTTTTGGATATGAGTGTCCAGCAATTTATCATAGTTCATCTTATAGATGTGGTCACCAGATAAGATGAGGATATATTCTGGATCGTGCAAGTCAACGAAGTCGATGTTTTGTGTAATAGCATCGGCTGTCCCTTTGTAGAGACCGAATCCTTCAATTTTTTCACTTGGAGGAAGCACAAAGACACCAGAGCCTTGAACGTCTAGTCCCCAGCGTTGAGATTGGGCAACGTAAGAGTTGAGTAGGACAGGCTCGTATTGTGTTAAAACACCAACAATATCAATTCCCGAGTTTGCACAATTACTGAGCGGAAAGTCAATGATACGATATTTTCCACCGAATGCAACAGCAGGTTTTGCAACCTTTTGGGTCAAGCCTTCCAAGCGCGTTCCACGTCCGCCGGCAAGAATCATTGCCAATAATTTATTTTGTGCCAAGATAAATCACTCCTTATATATAAGATAGACTTATTATAGCATAAATAAAAACATAATGGAAGCGTTTTCCGAAAGAATAGACGAATTATTTTCATTTTTTCTTGCGATACGCTTTCACTATGTTTTAAAAAAGTTTTTTTGATGAGTAGAAGCTAGTTTCCATCAAATTTGACTTCTTCTAGGAGATAGGTAATAAATTTTTCGCCCATTTCAGAAAGAGTAGTTTTCTCATGCTGAATGTAGACTAATTCAATCTCGTCATCGTAGTCAAGAGGAATCGAGACAATATTATCACCATTTAAATTGGAATTTAGAATCCCTGTAGCAATCGTGTAGCCGTCTAGTCCGATTAGTAGGTTGAATAGGGTTGCACGGTCGGAGACAACAATTGATTTTTTATGGTGTTCTTGAGAGAGAATCTCTTCTGAGAAGTAGAAAGAATTGTGGATTCCTTGCTCGTAGCTGAGGTAGGGAAAATCTGCCAAATCTTCCAGGCTAATGAGTTCTTTTTGGGCGAGGGGATTGGTCTTGCTGACAAAGACATGGGGTCTTGCTGTAAAGAGGTGGGTATGGCTTAGGCGGTGGTCATCAAGTAGCTTTAAGAGGACATCTCGGTTAAAGCTATTTAAAAAGAGGACACCAATTTCAGAACGGAAATTTTTCACATCATCAATAATTTCCCAGGTCCGTGTTTCCCGTAAAAAGAGTTCGTAGTCTTCCATATCTGTTTCTTTTAGCAGAGAAACAAAGGCGTTAACTACAAAAGCGTAATGCTGTGAAGAGACACTAAAGAGTTGGCGTTTTGCGCCGGGATTTTTATAGCGTTCTTCTAGGAGTTCAGTCTGCTCCACGACTTGTCGAGCATAGGAGAGAAATTCCATACCGTCTCTGGTCAAGGTAATGCCTTTGGGATTGCGGTAAAAAATGTCAATGCCCATTTCTTTTTCTAAATCGCGAACAGCGTTGGATAGGCTAGGCTGGGTGATAAAGAGTTGTTTTGCAGCTTCGTTCATGCTGCCTGTTTCAGCGATTTTAATGATGTAGTGTAATTGTTGGATTCTCATACCTCTATTGTAACATGATTTGACAAAAAAAGGCGAAAAATGTATAATGCAAGATAAGAAAACCTTTAATTGAGTCCAGAGAGGCAAAAAAGGCGAATACAGATACAAAGAGAATAGGTGTTTTCCGTACCAAGCTATTTGTTAGACCAAAGCAGGTCTGTCGGTTTGGAAGGTCATGTTCTCATTCTTTTCGTGTAACCTTGCCTCTGGCAGGGTTATTTTTTGTAGGAGGAAGTATGATTCTAAAAGAGATAATGACCGTTGTTCGGCAAGATTGTTTAGCCCCGAAAATATTTTCTCTGGTTCTAAAAGGAGAAATGGTGAGAGAGATGAAGCCTGGTCAATTCCTTCATTTGCGGGTACCAGATCAGGCCATGCTTCTCCGACGTCCCATTTCGATTTCAGAAATTGATGTTGATCGGCAAGAAGCCCGTTTGATTTACCGAGTGGAAGGTCAGGGAACCGCTGTTTTTTCTCAGATGCAGGCAGGCGATGAGATTGATGTCATGGGGCCGCTTGGAAATGGCTTTTCTCTTGATCATCTAGAATCAGGTCAAACGATTCTTATCATCGGAGGCGGCATTGGTGTCCCTCCCTTGGTGGAACTTGCTAAACAAGCTCATCAAAGAGGAATTAAGGTGGTTTCTGTAATTGGGTTTGCCAATCGTCAGGCGGTCATTTTAGAAGAGGAATTGCAACGCTACGGTCAAGTATTTGTCACGACGGATAATGGTAGCTATGGTCAAAAAGGCTATGTTTCGACAATCGTTGATGACTTGTCCCAAGCGTTTGATGCAGTTTATGCCTGCGGAGCGCCGGCTATGATGACCTATGTGGACCAGCGTTTTGAAGATCATCCGCATGCTTATCTCTCTCTTGAGGCTCGTATGGCCTGTGGAATGGGAGCTTGCTACGCCTGTGTAGTTCGTCCTAAAGGTGGCAAGGAACATGAAAATAAGCGTGTCTGTAAGGAAGGTCCCGTCTTTCCAACAGGTAGTCTTGTATTGTGAGAAAGGAGCATGAGATGACAGAAAATCGTTTGAAAATCTCCCTACCAGGACTTGACTTGAAAAATCCGATTATCCCAGCTTCAGGCTGTTTTGGTTTCGGTCAGGAATACGCAGACTATTTTGATTTGAATTGCCTTGGCTCCATTATGATTAAGGCGACGACCCAAGCACCTCGCTATGGCAATCCAACGCCACGAGTGGCTGAAACGCCGTCTGGGATGCTCAATGCCATTGGTCTACAAAATCCCGGTGTCGATGCGGTTCTTGCAGAGAAACTACCGTGGCTTGCACAGCATTTTCCAGATCTTCCCATTATCGCAAATGTCGCTGGCTTCTCCAATGAAGAATATGCCTATGTGGCTGGAAAAATTTCCCAAGCTAAGAATGTAAAAGCAATCGAACTAAATATTTCCTGTCCCAATGTAGATCACGGCAATCATGGTCTCTTGATTGGTCAGGTGCCAGAATTAGCCTATGAAGCGGTGAAAGCCGCGGTGGCAACCTCCAGCGTGCCTGTCTATGTCAAATTGACTCCTAGTGTGGCAGATATTAGCTTACTGGCAAAAGCAGCAGAAGATGCAGGAGCAAGTGGCTTGACCATGATTAACACCCTAGTGGGGATGCGGTTTAATCTAAAAACTCGCAAGCCAATTATTGCCAATGGGACAGGCGGTATGTCAGGCCCTGCGGTCTTTCCTGTTGCACTAAAGCTGATTCGTCAAGTGGCTCAAGTAACGGATCTTCCTATTATTGGCATGGGCGGGATTGATTCTGCTGAAAAAGCGATTGAGATGATGATTGCGGGCGCTTCAGCCATTGGTGTTGGGACAGCCAATTTTACTGATCCCTTTGCTTGTCCAAGCATTATCGAGGATTTGCCAAGGGAAATGGACAAATATGGTATCACAAGCTTGGAAGACTTGCGCCGTGACATTCGTCAGGAATTAAGAGGAGGACGGCTGTAAATCAGATAGTAGTTGGCTGTATCCAACTACTGCACAGTTGATGTTACCATTGTCCTTACACCGGAAATGAAAAAGACGTGACTTTATGCGCAGTGTCAGTTGACAAACGTTAGATAAATGAGTATACTAGATACAATCAATAATCATTTTATTACCATTATCTTGTGCCATAATGAAATGAAGAGCGATAGTAACAACAAACCTTTAACTCAGTCCAGAGAGGCTAGAAAGGTGTTCATGGTGAAAGAGGGTTTCTCCCTCCTTTTCGTGCAACCTTGTCTAGTTAGACAAGGTTATTTTTGTAGAGAGGAAAGAATATGAGAGAAAAACGTCCAGTGATTGCTCTTGATTTTCCAGATTTTGAACAGGTTAAAGCGTTTTTAGACCTTTTTCCTAGTGATAAAAGTCTGTATGTCAAGGTCGGCATGGAATTATATTATGCGGCTGGTCCAGAAATGATCCGTTATATCAAGAATTTGGGGCATAGCATTTTCCTAGATTTGAAACTGCATGATATCCCAAATACCGTCGAATCAGCTATGCGAGTTCTAGCAGATTTGGAAGTTGATATGACAAATGTGCATGCGGCTGGTGGTGTCGAAATGATGAAAGCAGCTAAGCGTGGCTTGGGGGAATCAGCCATTTTGATAGCGGTGACCCAGTTGACTTCGACTTCTGAAGAGCAGATGCAAGCAGACCAAAATATCCAAAGCAGTTTACAAGAATCAGTCTTACATTATGCTCAAAAGACCTATGAGGCTGGATTAGACGGTGTGGTATGTTCGGCTCAGGAAGCGGCAGCTATCAAGCAAGTGACTTCTGAAGACTTTGTTTGTTTGACCCCGGGGATTCGTCCGAAGGGTGCAGCAGTCGGAGACCAGAAGCGAGTGGTCAGTCCAGCAGATGCCTATCGGATTGGGAGTGACTATATCGTTGTCGGTCGTCCGATTACGCAGGTAACAGACCCTGTTCAAGCCTACCGCGCTATTTATAAAGAATGGAACCAACTATAGAATACAGGAATCAAAAAGGAGTACATGATGACATTATCAAGAGAAATTGCAGCACACTTGCTCGATATTAAGGCCGTATATTTGCAACCAGAAGAACCATTTACTTGGGCTTCAGGCATTCAATCACCAATTTACACAGATAATCGTGTGACGCTTTCTTATCCAGACACACGTACCTTGATTGAAAATGGCTTTGTTGAAAAAATTAAAGAAGAATTTCCAGAAGTGGAAGTCATTGCAGGAACTGCAACTGCAGGGATTCCTCACGGAGCGATTATTGCAGACCGAATGAACTTGCCATTTGCTTATATCCGCAGCAAACCAAAAGACCACGGAGCAGGCAATCAGGTAGAAGGTCGCATCGTGAAAGGGCAAAAGATGGTCGTGATTGAAGACCTGATTTCGACTGGCGGTTCTGTACTTGATGCAGTAGCAGCAGCAGAGCGTGAGGGTGCAGATGTCTTGGGTGTAGTCGCTATTTTCACCTACGAATTGCCAAAGGCGGATGCTAATTTTGAGCAAGCAGGTGTGAAATTGGTTACCCTATCAAACTATACTGAGCTGATTAAGGTAGCCAAGGTACAGGGCTATATCAATGCAGATGGTTTGACATTGCTGAAGAAATTTAAGGAAAATCAAGAAACTTGGCAGGATTAGTTCTGTTTTCAAACATTGTGGAGCTGGACAGTTTATCAGCTCCCTTTTTGTAACAATAGAAATCTTTTATCAAAAATGCTATAATGAGCAGTATGTATCAGTTATTTTTTAAGTATCTGCAAAAAATAATGTGGCTTCTGCTTTTGTTTTGGCTAGCGGTTGTGATTAAGCATTTACTAGCTCTGCCTTGGATTGGGATAGGTCTTACGATCGTTATTTTCCTTCTCTATCTTGTCAAAAAAGAGCTGCTGGGTAAGGCTTATGCCTATGCCATGCGTCATAAAAAAGTCTTGTTGACCCTTGCACTGCTGTTTCAAATTGCGGTAGTGTTATCTGCTAATCTGCTGGTTAGGCGAGATGCTGCGGTAGTCATCACAGGGGCTTTACATCTGATAGAAGAGCAATCAATATCCAATTATCTGACACGAAATCCCAATAATCTGGCCATGTTTTTATATGCTAGAGGACTCTATCATCTGTTTGGAAAGGCGACCATTTGGGTACTCCAAGTTTTAGGAATCCTTTATATGAATGGGACGGCTTATATTCTGTACCGAGTTGGTCGTGATTTCTTTAGTCAGCGAGTTGCGGATATGTTTTTTGGTCTCTACCTGCTCTTACTTGGTTTTTCACCCTACGTCATTCAAACCTACACGGATATTACATCTCTTCCATTTTTGGCGGGCCAGCTTTATATAATGGTTGCCTTGCTGAAAGAAAAATGTTCTGTCAATCAAGGCTTGATTGGGCTAGGAGTAATCACAGCAGTTGCTAGTCTTCTTCGACCAACTGCCCTGATTAGTGTGATTGCCTTTAGTATGGTCTTGTTTTTGAAGGGAAACTGGCAACGGTTTATCCATGCGATGGTTGTCTTGGGTTGTAGTTTTGGGCTAGTCTTTGGTAGCCTGAGCTATGGAATGAATCAGCAGGAAGAAGTAAGGATCATTCATGATGAAACCTTGGCAAAGGGACTGACAACCTTTATCAATCTAGGTTTAACCTATTCAGGAACGGATCAAGAAGATATGAAAAAAGGGTTGTTGCAGTATCTTCCTGTAGAACGTAGAAGTGATTACAATAATGGCATGTTTGCTCAAGTAAACGAAATCAAAGAAATCAAGCGTCGCCTCCATGCCTATACGCCTGTTTCTTTCATGGACCATTTAGGCTACAAGCTGAAAAATACGTTATACGATGGAGCCTTAAATTGGTTGTATACCAAGCCTGAAGATGAGAAAACGCCCTTGATTTCACCACTCTATGTCTATACCAAGGATAATGTGGTTGCAGAAGTTGTTCGCCAGTCAGTTATTCAGTATGACGGGAGGTATTATGTTGCTTACAAAGCGATAAAACAAGTTGTTTGGCTCGTGACCGTTATTGGCTTATTTGGGGCGGTGTGGCGCTATCGGTCAGATGATGTCATGAATTTTTTAAGTTTGGGGATTTTTGGTGGCATTCTATTTCTCATGATATTTGAGGGAGGAAAGACGCGGTATTTACTACAGTTTTTCCCACAGATTGTATTGCTATCAAGCCTTGGCTTAACAAGGATGTTTAAAAAGGAAAGGAAGCTATGATTTCAGTCATTGTCCCTTGCTTTAATGAAGAAGAAGCAATTCCGATTTTTTACCAGGAAATGGAGAAAGTCCGTCAGGAAATGGCGGAAGATTTTGAATACCTCTTTATCAATGATGGCTCTAAAGACCGTACCTTAGAGGTATTACGTGATTTGGCGAGTCAAGATGAAGCTGTCCAGTACCTGTCTTTTTCAAGAAATTTTGGAAAGGAAGCGGCACTTTATGCAGGTCTAAAAGAAGCAAAGGGTGATTTGGTGACGGTCATGGATGTAGACTTGCAAGATCCGCCTGAACTGCTGATTGAAATGAAGGCTATGCTAGACAGCGATGCTGATTTGGATTGTGTTGGAACACGTCGTGTTAATCGAGTTGGCGAGCCACCTATCCGGAGCTTTTTTGCGACTCTTTTCTACAAGTTGATGAATAGAATTAGTCAGGTTGAAATAGTTGACGGAGCTCGTGATTTTCGCTTGATGCGACGCCACATGGTCGATGGAATTTTAGAAGTGTCAGAGTATAACCGCTTTTCAAAGGGGATTTTTGCTTGGGTTGGCTTTGAGACGAAGTATCTGCCCTATGAAAATGTCGAACGTGTGGCTGGTGAGACCAGTTGGTCTTTCTGGAAATTACTGTCGTATTCCATTGAAGGAATGATTAATTTTTCAGAAGTTCCTCTGAATGTCGCCTCCTATCTTGGATTTTTGACCTTTCTCTTTTCTCTCTTGATGATGGGAGTGATTGTGTTTAAAACGCTTGTGTTTGGCGATCCAACAATCGGTTGGCCATCAACGATTTGTATCATTTTATTTTTAGGCGGTTTGCAGCTAATGACTATTGGAATTTTAGGAAAATACGTCTCAAAAGTCTTTCTAGAGACCAAGAAACGTCCGATTTATTTAGTCAAAGAAAGAAGTAAGAAAAAGGAATCATAATGGACCATTCGACCTGGCATGAATTAATCAAACAGCAGCTCCCTGAAGGGTATTTCGGGAAAATCAATCACTTTTTGGATTTTGTCTACGGACAAGGAGTAGTGTATCCGCCGAGGGAAAAAGTGTTTACTGCCATTCAGACCACAGCTTTAGAAGATGTCAAGGTGGTCATCTTGGGGCAGGATCCCTATCATGGTCCCAAGCAGGCACAAGGCTTGAGTTTCTCCGTGCCCAATGATTTGCCAGTACCACCCTCTCTACAAAATATCTTAAAAGAACTGGCAGATGATGTGGGTGAAAAAGTCCAGCACGATTTGACACCGTGGGCGGAGCAGGGAGTTTTACTCCTCAATGCTAGTTTGACCGTTCCTGCTGGACAGGCCAATGGCCATGCTGGACAAATTTGGGAGCCCTTTACGGATGCCATTATCAAGGTGGTCAATCAAAAAGAAAGCCCAGTTGTCTTTATTCTCTGGGGGTCGTATGCACGTAAGAAAAAGTCTTTAGTGACCAATCCTCAGCATTTTGTTATTGAATCAGCTCACCCAAGTCCCCTGTCAGCTTATCGTGGTTTTTTTGGCAGCAAGCCTTTTTCACGAACCAATCACTTTTTAGAAAACAAGGGACTAACGCCAATTAACTGGCTTTTGTAGGAGGAAAGATGGTAAAATTAGCGACAATTTGTTATCTCGACAACGGAAAAGAATGGCTCATGTTGCACCGCAACAAAAAAGAAAATGATGTCCATGCCGGCAAATGGATTGGCGTTGGCGGCAAGCTAGAAGCTGGTGAAACTCCGCAAGAATGTGCTGTGAGAGAAATCTTTGAAGAAACAGGTTTGCATGCAAAGCCCGTCTTAAAGGGGATTATTACCTTTCCAGAATTTACGCCAGACCATGACTGGTATACTTATGTCTTTAAGGCAACAGAGTTTGAGGGTGAGTTGAGGGATTGTGACGAAGGAACGCTTGAATGGGTCCCTTACGAGGAAGTGTTAGACAAGCCGACCTGGGAGGGTGATCACACCTTTGTTTCTTGGTTACTGGATGACAAACCATTCTTTTCTGCTAAATTTAGCTATAAGGGTGAGGAGCTGGTAGACAGTCAGGTGGATTTTTATGAATAAAGGAGTAGACATGTTACTTATCAAAAATGGTCGAGTGATGGACCCTAAAACAGGATTTGATCAGGTGTGTGATGTCTTGGTTAAAGACAAGAAAATCGTGCAAATTGCAAAGAATATTGACGCAGACGCAAGCCGCGTTGTGGATGCGACAGGCATGGTTGTGGCTCCTGGTTTGATTGATATTCATGTGCATTTTAGAGAACCTGGTCAGACCCACAAGGAAGATATTCATACAGGAGCCCTGTCTGCAGCTGCTGGTGGCTTTACGCGTGTGGTCATGATGGCCAATACTAATCCAACCATTTCTACGGTTGAAACCTTGAAAGAGGTACTAGCTTCTGCCGAACGTGAAGCTATTCATATTCATTCGGTGGCGACCATTACGGAGAATTTTGATGGGCAACACTTGACGGATTTTGAGGGCTTATTGAAAGCAGGGGCAGCAGGCTTTTCAGATGATGGCATTCCCTTGACCAGTAGTCGCGTGGTCCGTGAGGCTCTGGAAAAGGCGAAACAATTAGGGACCTTTATCAGTCTTCATGAAGAAGATCCAGAATTAAATGGTATTTTAGGGCTTAATGAAGAAATTGCCCGCAAGCATTTTCATATCTGCGGTGCAACAGGTGTAGCAGAATATAGCATGGTGGCGCGTGATGTCATGATTGCCTATGCAACCAAAGCGCCTGTTCACATTCAGCATTTGTCCAAGGAAGAAAGTGTCAAGGTAGTCGAATTTGCCCAGCAATTAGGGGCGCAAGTCACAGCTGAAGTAGCACCGCAGCATTTTTCTAAAACGGAAAACCTACTCTTGACTCAAGGCAGCAATGCCAAGATGAATCCGCCTTTACGCTTGGAATCAGACCGCTTGGCAGTCATTGAGGGCTTGAAATCAGGAGTTATCTCCATTATCGCAACAGACCACGCCCCTCATCATCGTGATGAGAAAAATGTAGCTGATATTACCCAGGCTCCGTCTGGTATGACAGGTCTTGAAACCTCTCTATCGCTTGGTTTGACCTATTTGGTTCAGGCAGGTCATTTGACCTTAATGGAGCTATTGGAAAAAATGACAATGAATCCTGCTAAGCTCTATCAGTTTGATGCAGGATATTTGGCAGAAAATGGACCAGCAGATCTGACGATTTTCTCTCCAGAACAAGCACGAACAGTTGCGCCTAACTTTGCTTCAAAAGCCAGCAATTCTCCATTTGTTGGAGAGGAGTTAGTCGGTCAAGTCTACTATACCATTTGTGATGGCAAAATTGTCTATGAGGTAGATTAGAAAATAAAAAAACTAAGGACATGGTTTCCTTAGATTTTTTTATTTTGTTTGGTTAGATTCAATCCCCAAGGGACTAGATTTTCTTCTTTTTTGAGAATGCGCTCGATATTTTCTTTGTGTCGGACAATGACAAAGCTTCCTAAAAAGAGAATAACGAGGGTAAAGACGAGGTCGTAGCTGGGAATGAGAAAGCCAATACTTGGAAATAGCAGAGCTCCGACCATACCGAGGAGGGCGCCGATGACACTTGATAAGGATACCATTGACGTTAGGTAAAGCGTAACCGCAAAAACGAGAATGAGGTAAAGGCAAAAGAGGGGAGCAAATCCCATGAGCATACCTGCGGATGTTGCAACAGCCTTGCCTCCCTTAAACTGGGCAAAGAGTGGAAAGGTATGTCCTAGTACTGCCACCAAGCCAAATATAACAGGAGACACTCCTTCAGCATGAAGCAAGATGGGCAGAAGCACAGCTAAGGTCCCTTTTAAAAAGTCTACAATAAAGACCGTAATGCCAGCTTGTTTGCCCAGAACACGGAAGGTATTGGTCGTTCCGATATTTCCCGAGCCATACTCGCGGATATTTTTATGAAAAAAGACTTGGCCAATCCACAAGCCAGAAGGGATTGAACCTAATAAGTAAGCAACCAATAGAAGTATTATCGTTTTCATCATACTCCCATTATACCATGAAATCGCTAGGAGACCTATTCTATAAACCAAAATATCTTGAGGAAAATGTGACAGCGGAAAACAATCACCATTTGCAAAAATAGGAAAAAACCTGTAAGATAATAAGGATGAACAACACAGGAGGTTCCTTGTGGCAAAAAAGGAAATCAATATTAACAATTACAATGATGACGCGATTCAGGTGTTGGAAGGGCTGGATGCAGTCCGGAAACGTCCTGGGATGTATATCGGATCGACCGATGGAGCAGGACTGCATCATTTGGTCTGGGAAATTGTGGACAATGCAGTCGATGAAGCCTTATCAGGATTTGGAGACCGGATTGATGTCACCATTCATAAAGACGGTAGCCTGAGTGTATCGGACCATGGGCGTGGTATGCCCGTTGGGATGCACGCCATGGGGATTCCGACAGTAGAGGTTATTTTTACAGTGCTTCATGCCGGAGGTAAATTCGGTCAGGGTGGTTATAAGACTTCAGGTGGTCTGCACGGGGTAGGTTCTTCTGTCGTGAATGCCCTATCTAGCTGGCTTGAAGTCGAAATTACACGTGACGGAGCTGTGTATCGCCAGCGTTTTGAAAATGGTGGTAAACCGGTAACAGGACTGGAAAAGGTTGGGACAGCTCCCAAGTCTAAGTCTGGCACTAAGGTTCGTTTTATGCCAGATAGCAGTATCTTTTCAACGACTGATTTCAAGTACAATACCATTGCGGAGCGGTTAAACGAGTCAGCCTTTCTCTTGAAACAAGTAACCTTGACCCTGCTTGATGAGCGAACGGGTGAAGAAAGCCAATTCCACTATGAAAATGGCGTGCAGGATTTCGTTAGTTATCTGAACGAAGACAAGGAAACCTTGACACCTGTTCTGTATTTCGATGGGGAAGAGAGTGGATTCCAAGTTGAAGTGGCGCTTCAGTATAATGATGGCTACTCAGATAATATCCTCTCCTTTGTCAATAACGTTCGTACCAAAGACGGAGGAACGCATGAGACAGGGCTTAAGACTGCCATTACCAAGGCCATGAATGATTATGCCAGAAAGATAGGTCTTCTCAAGGAAAAGGACAAAAACTTGGAAGGATCCGATTACCGAGAAGGTCTAGCAGCTGTCCTGTCGATCTTGGTACCTGAGGAGCATTTGCAGTTTGAAGGACAAACCAAGGACAAGTTAGGCAGTCCCCTTGCTCGTCCAGCGGTTGATAGTATCGTATCTGAAAAATTGACCTTCTTTCTTTTGGAAAATGGCGAATTAGCTTCTAATCTCATTCGCAAGGCCATTCGGGCAAGAGATGCGAGAGAGGCAGCACGCAAAGCCCGCGATGAAAGCCGAAATGGCAAGAAAAACAAGAAGGATAAGGGACTCTTATCTGGAAAATTAACTCCCGCCCAGTCCAAGAATGCAGCTAAAAACGAACTCTATCTGGTCGAGGGAGATTCAGCCGGCGGTTCTGCCAAACAAGGACGAGATCGCAAATTTCAGGCTATTTTGCCCCTTCGAGGAAAGGTTATCAATACCGCCAAGGCTAAGATGGCTGACATTCTCAAAAATGAAGAAATCAATACCATGATTTATACCATTGGAGCTGGTGTTGGTTCGGACTTTAATCTGGAAGATGCCAATTATGACAAAATTATCATTATGACCGATGCGGATACGGATGGAGCCCACATTCAGACTCTCCTCTTAACCTTCTTTTACCGCTATATGCGCCCCTTAGTTGAGGCAGGAAAAGTCTATATTGCGCTACCGCCTCTTTACAAGATGAGCAAGGGAAAAGGCAAGCAGGAAAAAATCGCCTACGCTTGGTCAGACAACGAACTCGAGCAACTCCGTAAGGATTTTGGTAAGGGCACTATGTTGCAACGTTACAAGGGTCTTGGAGAGATGAACGCAGACCAGCTCTGGGAAACCACCATGAATCCTGACACCCGTACGCTGATTCGTGTGACTATTGAAGATTTAGCAAGAGCGGAACGCCGAGTATCGGTCCTCATGGGAGATAAGGTCGAACCTCGCCGCAAATGGATTGAAGATAACGTTCGATTTACCTTGGAAGAAGCGACGATTTTTTAATGAAAAGATTACTTATAGCTTATCAATAAGTAGAGACAGAAGATAGGCTTGGAGTGGTTACCTTCAGGAGAAATTGAAAGACCGTAGGTTCTCAACTTGGCATAAAAGCATAAGAGTGCTGACATCTTATAGTATATTAGGCAACTATATAAAAAACAACAAAGTAAGAAAGGAAGGTTCAGTTGATTCTTTACAACTGAGCATGGGACTAATTTTCTAGGAAAAGTTTCGGCAAGCCGATTTGTCCCTTTGTATCTTATGAGTAACATTCAAAACATGTCCCTTGAGGACATTATGGGAGAGCGTTTTGGGCGCTACTCCAAATACATCATTCAGGAGCGGGCCTTGCCAGACATTCGGGACGGCTTGAAGCCTGTGCAACGGCGGATTCTTTATTCCATGAATAAGGATGGCAATACCTTTGATAAATCCTATCGAAAATCAGCTAAGTCTGTCGGAAACATTATGGGGAATTTCCACCCTCACGGAGATTCATCGATTTACGATGCCATGGTTCGTATGAGTCAGGATTGGAAAAATCGTGAAATTTTGGTGGAGATGCATGGAAATAATGGTTCTATGGATGGTGATCCGCCAGCTGCTATGCGATATACCGAGGCACGCTTGTCTGAAATGGCAGGCTTCCTGCTAGAGGATATCGAAAAGAAAACCGTACCATTTGCTTGGAATTTTGATGATACGGAGAAAGAGCCGACTGTATTACCTGCGGCCTTTCCAAATCTTTTGGTAAATGGGGCGACAGGGATTTCTGCTGGATATGCGACGGACATTCCACCGCACAATCTTGCAGAAGTTATTGATGCCGTGATTTACATGATTGACCATCCAACTGCTAAGGTCGAAAAACTCATGGAATTCTTGCCAGGACCTGATTTTCCAACCGGAGCGATTATCCAAGGGCGCGATGAAATCAAAAAAGCCTATGAGACTGGAAAAGGGCGCGTTGTCGTACGGTCTAAGACTGAAATTGAGCAGTTAAAAGGTGGCAAGGAGCAAATCATTGTCACAGAAATTCCTTATGAAATCAACAAGTCTGTTCTGGTTAAAAAGATTGACGATGTGCGGGTCAATAATAAGGTAGCTGGGATTGCGGAAGTTCGTGATGAATCTGACCGAACTGGTTTGCGTATTGCCATCGAACTCAAAAAAGAGGCTAATCGTGACTTGATTTTGAATTATCTTTTCAAATATACGGATTTACAGGTCAATTATAATTTTAACATGGTTGCGATTGACAATTTCACTCCGCGTCAGGTTGGGATTGTTCCGATTTTGACCAGCTACATTGCCCACCGCAAAGAAGTCATTCTGGCTCGCAGCCGCTTTGACAAGGAAAAGGCTGAAAAACGCCTACATATTGTTGAGGGCTTAATTCGTGTCATTTCGATTTTGGATGAAGTCATTGCGCTTATTCGTGCTAGCGAAAACAAATCAGATGCTAAGGAAAATCTCAAGGTCAGCTATGATTTTACTGAAGAGCAGGCAGAAGCGATTGTGACCCTGCAACTTTACCGCTTGACCAATACGGACGTTGTCATTCTGGAGGAAGAAGAAGCAGAGCTTCGCGAGAAAATTGCCTACTTGGCTGCTATTATCGGTGATGAGCGTACCATGTATAATCTCATGAAAAAAGAACTTCGTGAGGTTAAAAAGAAATTTGGCAATCCACGTCTGAGTGAGCTGCAAGATATGGCTAAAACTATTGAAATTGACACAGCAAGTCTTGTGGTAGAAGAAGAGACTTATGTAAGCATTACCAAAGCAGGCTATATCAAACGTACCAGTCCTCGTTCCTTTGCAGCTTCAACTGTAGAAGAAATCGGTAAACGTGACGACGATCGCTTAATCTTTATGAGCCCAGCAAAAACGACTCAACAGCTCTTGTTGTTCACAAGTCTAGGAAATGTTATTTACCGACCTGTTCATGAATTATCTGACATCAAGTGGAAGGAAATTGGCGAACACCTCAGCCAGACCATTTCCAATTTTGAAGTTCGTGAAGAAATCATCTATGCGGAATTAGTAGACAATTTTGATACAGGTGTCTATATTGCTGCAACCAAAATGGGACAAATCAAGCGTGTCGAGCGCAGTGAGTTCAGTCCTTGGCGAACCTATAAGTCCAAATCCCTTAAATTTGCCAAATTGAAAAATGATGAGGATCAAGTGGTGTTTGTGGCACCGGCTCAGCTAGAAGATGTCATGCTCATCACGAAAAATGGCTATGCCCTCCGCTTTACTAGCGAAGAAGTGCCCGTTGTGGGAGCTAAGGCAGCTGGTGTCAAGGCGATTAATTTGAAAGGTGACGATCTGGTAGCAGCAGCCTTTCTAGTGTTAAGTAAGGCCTTCTACCTCCTAACTCAGCGTGGAGCCTTGAAAAAAGTGTCAATAGATGAGATTCCAGCAACTAGTCGTGCCAACCGAGGTTTGCAAGTCTTGCGTGAATTAAAGGCTAAACCGCATCGGGTCTTTATTGCAGGGATGGTTCAAGGAGAAGTAGCTGAGGTTGATTTATTCCACCAAGGAGATAGCTATGACGATCGGCAACTGTTACACGTTATCTCAAACTCCGGCAAGCACCATGAAGTCAATCTTTCAGAACTTTCCTTCTCAGAACGGACCAGCAATGGCAGCTTTATCTCTGATACGATTTCTGATGAAGAAGTCAGTGATGCTTATATCGTATAAGGAAAATCAGCCTTGGGCTGGTTTTTCTTTCGATGAAATTGTCTGAAAATTGAAAACAATGCTTGAAAATCTCGAAAAATGGTGTACAATAGTAAGTACAGAGTTAGAACCTGTATTCACAACTCAGCAACTCTATTCAGGGCTTATTTTTCGCTACTCATCGTTGCTTTTTTTCGAAATACAGTCAGTATTCCTTCAAAAAAACGCCTTGATGATCGTAAAATAAGCTCCCGCTTAGAATGACTTCGCTTATGAATATAGGTTCTTAAAAAGGAGAAATCTATGACCGTATCACTAGACTGGGAAAATCTTGGATTTTCCTATATGAAACTACCCTACCGCTATCTTGCAACCTATAAAGAAGGAAAATGGGATGAAGGAATCCTGACAGAAGATGCAACTCTTCATCTGTCTGAATCATCGCCTGCTCTTCACTACGGGCAGCAAGCCTTTGAAGGATTGAAAGCCTATCGGACAAAGGATGGATTAATTCAGCTCTTTCGACCAGACCAAAATGCCGAACGTCTGCAACGGACTGCTGATCGTCTTTTAATGCCTCAGGTACCGACTGAGATGTTTGTAGAGGCCTGCAAAGCAGTAGCGAGGGCAAACAGTGAGTATGTACCTCCCTATGGAACAGGCGGCACGCTCTATCTTCGTCCGCTCTTGATTGGTGTTGGGGATATTATTGGCGTGAAGCCAGCCGACGAGTATATCTTTACCGTTTTTGCCATGCCAGTTGGGAATTATTTCAAGGGCGGGCTTGCACCGACCAATTTCCTCATTCAAGACCAGTATGACCGCGCAGCTCCGAATGGAACAGGTGCAGCAAAAGTCGGTGGGAATTATGCGGCTTCTCTCTTACCAGGTCAATATGCTAAGAAAAAAGGCTTTTCAGATGTAATTTACCTTGATCCAGCGACCCATACCAAGATTGAAGAGGTCGGTTCAGCGAATTTCTTTGGGATTACCAAAAACAATGAATTTGTCACACCAATTAGTCCTTCCATCCTACCGTCCATCACAAAATATTCTCTCCTATACCTAGCAGAACAGCGATTAGGGATGACAGCAGTAGAGCGTGAGGTCTTGGTGGATGAATTGCCAGAATTTATCGAAGCAGGTGCCTGTGGAACAGCTGCCGTTATTTCTCCCATTGGAGGGGTTCAGCACGGTGAGGACTTCCATGTATTCTATAGCGAAACAGAAGTAGGTCCTGTTACCCGTAGACTCTATGAAGAACTAACAGGCATTCAATTTGGGGATATTGAAGCACCTGAAGGCTGGATTGTAAAAGTGACTGAAAACTAGTGCTTGTACTTGCAAGCTCTAGTCTTTTTGTGTAAAATGGAGAAAGTGAGGTTTGATATGAGTAAAAAAGATAAGAAAATTGAAATTCAACTGGAAGAAAGTAGTGTGCAAGTC